>CANHBY010000013.1 GCA_947458895.1 Burkholderiales bacterium
CCAGACTTGCCGTGGACAACTCTACGAGTTGCCCGCCGCGCCTGGCTTCGCCCACAAGCTCCACAGTCCGCCACCGCTATCTATAACTCACAATTGAAAGATACAAGGTTCAAAATCCCACAGAAATCAGTCTCGATTGGAAATGAGCTTGAGGGAAATTTCTAGTGTCGTGTCAAGGCTGAAATGCCAGCATTCATGCGAAGTGGTGGGGTTTTGCAGGGCCGACTGTTTACGGAGGCCAGATTTTCTGAAATTGGGGCTTACAACCCCAGATACGGGCAATTAATGGGGGGCTTGTTGAGCCCTGGGGTGCCTCAAGCGCTGGAGCGCACTGGCCACGCCCCAAGCCCCAAGTGCCAGCGCCACACAGGCGCCACTGGGTGCATCCAGCCACCACGACAAGGACAAACCAAGCGCTGCTGCGGCCAAGGTGCAAGCCACGGCCAACCACCAAAGCATGCCGCTGCGAAACCACAGGGCCGGGGCGATCAGGGCGACGAAGACTACGAAGAGGCCGAGCGCAGGCACAACCACGCTGGCGACCAAAGCAAAAGCAACATAGAACACGGCATCACGCTGCAGCCAACGTCCGCCGGAGCGTTGCAGCACCGACATCAGCAACGCACACAAGCCGAGCAAGCCCACTTGCCACCAACCGGCCCACAGCACATCGGCGGCGAGCAACTCTGACAAACGTTCGTGGCCATGCGGACTCTGTCGCGCACCGAGCATGGCAAGGCTGGCGCCCATCACGTAGACCAAACCAATCAAGGCCTCCCGCTGTGCGGGCCAGCGCAGAGCCAAAAGCGCGACCACAGCCGCGCAGGCCAAGGCACCACCAGCGGCGATGAGCTGGGTCTCGAGCACGGAGGGGTGGTCTGTGAAGGCCCCGGCCCACAACGCCGCGGCGGCAGCCGCTTGGGCTACGGCCAGGTCGATGAAAACTACACCCCGCGCCAGCACCTGGGCACCCAAGGGGGCCAAGGCCAGCACACCGAAGAGCAAAGCCAAGGCGGGTGCCAGAAACCACCACTGTGCGGCTATGGACTGCATGCTGTCAGCGCTCCACGGTTTTCAAGAGTTCGCCCAGCAACTGGTCGAACCACAGACCCAAGGCGTCGGGACTTCCGGCGTCCATCACAGTGGCCGGCAGCACCAACAGGGGCACATTGCCACCGAGCTGACCCACGAGCCAACGTGCGGAGCGTGGGTCTTGGTAGCTGGACACGACCACGGCCAGTGACGGTTTGGGGCGTAGCTGCGTCAGCAGCCGCTGCAAATGGCCGGGGGTGGGTGCCATGCCGGGCTGGGGTTCCAAGTCGGCCACTTGTTTCATGCCCAGCCAACGCCAGAGGTAGCCATAACCACTGTGCTGCGCCACTACCTCACGGCCACGCAGCGGCGCGGCGAGGCGTTCCCAGGCGGTGATGCGTGCCTTCCATGCCATTTCAAAATCTGCTTGGCGTTTGGCAATGGCTTGCTTTTGCGCCGGCAGCAGCTCTTGCAGTTGTTTAGCCAAGGCTTGCGAGGCCACCAAGAGGCGGTGTGGGTCGGTGTGCAAATGCGGATTGCCTGGGGCATGCACATCACCAGCGAACGGGCTGCCAATGGCACCAGGCTGCGGGTCTATCAACACCACATGGTCAGCAGCGTAAAACATACCGGGCGCGCCGTCTTGCACTTTAGGGTTGCCAGCGCGCTGCTGCAAGGTGGGCAACCAGCCCGCCTCCAACTCTGCACCGGTGCACACCGCCACATCAGCGGAACGAAGCTGTGCAATCAGGGCAGGCCGGGCCTCAATGTGGTGGGGGTCTTGCCGCGCATGGGTGGCCACGAAGAGCTTGGCTTCAGGCAAGAGCACTCGCGTTAACGCGGCCCATTCGGGCTCGCAAGCGAACACATTCTGAGCCCATACCGCGTTGGCGCTGACACCTAGAACCAAGCCGGTGATAACTGCCCGCAGGCGCTTAATACGAATGCGCACCATGGGCTCCAAAAGACAGCACGTACTGAAGTTGCACTGACCGTTTGGCCGCGTCTTCTATGCCATTGGCTTCACGTTGCTGCGTATATTGCACACGCAGAGACTGCATGTGCGTGGGCTTCCAAGCCAGCATGACGGCGTTCTCACGCAGTTGGCCGCCATCGAAATGGTCGTCATGGGGAATGCGCACCTCCAGCCAGTCTGTCCGTGCACCCACCTCCCACGAAGGCACGAAACGCCAGACGATGCCGAGCGATGTGGCCTCATGCCGATCGGACGAGCGGGCAAAACGGTTCAAGTCGGTCACGCGGGCCCATTCGGCATTCACCCGCACTTGTTGCTCGCGGTTGTTGCCGCCGGGTGCCCACTTCCAGGTGAAGTCCACCATATTGGTTTTGCGGCCACTGAACTGGGCCCCATGGGCATGGCTGTGGTCATGGACATGGTCGTGACCACCCTCCATCGCCTCTTCGTGCTCTTCCTCCACCGCCGCTTCGCGCCGGTTGTGCAGGTGGGACAGGCCGAGTTGCCAACTGTGCGAGGTGTTCAAGTCTGCACCCAACTTGGCGGTGAAGGTGATGGCACCAGGCTTTTTGGCACTGGCAGCTTCTTTGATTAACTGATTGCCACGAAAAACCTCGGTGCCCAGGTTCAAATAAAACGGCGTGGGTGCAGTCCAGTTCAGGCGCAAGCCGTCGTCATACCAGTGACCCCCTAAAAATGCGCGGTAGAGCAAAGGCCGCTCAACAAAATCGTCGGCATGCGGATGTTGTTCATTCAAATAGCCAATTTGCGAGCCGAAACGCCCCCCTCGCACTTGAAGCCCGGCGGGCAAGCTTCGGGTTTGAATCCAGGCCTCTTCCAGCTCGGCCTCCACTTTTCCATCTTGGCTGTGGGCAGCCGCGCCGAACTGCGCGCTGAAGTGGCGGCCCACAGGCCCCCGTGCCACCACATCGCTGTGTCCCAAGGCCAAACCCTGCTCGCGCTGGCCCAAGGCCAAGGATCGGGTGGTGTGGGCCAGGTCAAGCACCGCGCCAAATTCCCAGCCTTTGCTGGCTGGATTGGGCTGAGGGCTTGTCGACGTTTGGGCTTGCACCGAGAGCGCAGCCAGGACCGCTGCGAACACGCTGAGTTTGTTGATGGTTTTCATCGTTTGATACCCAGCCACACTGCGTTGGAAGGCGTGTAGCCCAAGTCGCGGCGAGCGGCAATCGCGTTCGTGCTGCTGTTGAGCACCACGAGTTTCTGGCCCGCGGGGTCGGTGATGTAGACCTCATCACGGGCGCCGTTGGCGGTGATGACCGGCCAAGGTGCGGCTGTCGGCATCACGGGTACGGCACCGCTGATGCGGGCGGCGTTCATCCAGGCATTGCCTTGGCGCTGAAACACGATCAGGGTGCCCAGGTTGTCGAGGATGTAAAACCGCGTGCCGCTGCGGTCAAAACCATGGGCGCGGCGAACCGTGCCTGTGGCCCAACCGGTGGGGATCAGTTCGGTAGAATTGGCAGCATCGCCGTCGATGGCATAGAAGCGGGTGGTGACGGGGGCAGGTGCCACGCCCTCACTGGCCACGCCAATGAACTGACCCGGCAGTTTGGGGTGCCCGGCCAGCGTGCCGACACGCAGCGGTGTGCTCACCTTTTGGTCGCTCACGGCTGTAGCGCTGGTATGTTTGACGAGCAGCACGCCGTCTGAACAGCCGGCCACGGTGTAGTTGCCAGAAGAAAAGCTGCCGTGCATACCGTCGCAGCGGGTGCCCAGTTGACGGTCAAAGGTGTAGCTGCTGCCGCTGCGCTGGTAAAGGTTCAAGTGAGTGGGCAGGGTGTCGAGCGCATCGGCTGCGCGGGATACGGTGAGTAGTTTGTTGTCCACCGGTTCGCCGAGGCCGTGAATCGGCGCGCTCAGATCCATGCTGGCCACCACCTGACCAGACGCAATAGAGGCTTCAGTGAATAACCGCACGCCTGCGTTTTTGGCCGGTGTGGCAGTGGCGTCGCCGTCCATGAAGAAGGCGGCTTGTTTGCCTTCTTGAAGGTCGTAGTGGGTGGGACGCGAGCCGGTGAGTTTGAAGCCCATCATCTTGGAGGCCTCTTTGTAGTCATGCAGGTGGTCGACATGGTCTTCCTGCCACACACCGGCGTCCACAAACTGCACTTGATCCTGCAAACGCTGCACCGCCACGGCATAACGGCCACCGGGGCTGGCGTACAAGGTGGCCGTGACGTTGTCCAGTTGGTGGGTGGCTTGCACCGTGTTGCTGTCCAGGTCATGCACGCGCAGGGCCTTGCTGTCTTTCTCGGTCAAAGCCAGGCGTCCCGATGTGTCGATGGTGGTCGCCCCATCTCGATTGCTATCTGAATCACCACCACCGCAGGCCACCACCAAGGTAGCTGCGGCAAGGGCGGTCAAGACATGGCGAAGGGGTCGGATGGTTCTGGTTTTCATACGTCAGATTCTTTTAGGAGTTGAATGAACAGGCATAAAGAGGTTCAAGAAACCACCGCTGGGCAGCGGCAGGACATCAGGCGGTGGCAGTTTCAGTTGACTGCTGCCACTGTGGAAACGGGTCGCGCAACGCCGCCCAGCCTTTTTTGCCTTTGCGGGTTTCGGTGAAGTTCAAGTGCATGGCCTTCCATGCCAACTCGATGGCGGCGCGGTCCATGGCGCGGCCAATGAAAACCACTTCATTCAGACGGTCGCCATGCGGCTCTGTCCAGCGGGCGTCGATGTTTCGGCGCTCGTCGGTGCCTTTGGCAGGCCAACGATCACGGGGCGCAGCCGCCCACCAACGGCCCACAGGTTCGTGGGTGGCGGTGTTGCCTGCGCGGGAGTAGTTCACCACCCAGTCGGGGCGACTGGCCAGCCACACATAACCTTTGGCACGAATCAAACCAGGCAGCGGCATTTCCATGAAGTCAGAGAAACGCTGCGGATGCAAGGGCTCAGGGCTGCGCAGCACAAAACTTTCAATACCGTAAGCCTCTGTCTCGGGAAGGTGTTTACCGTCGAGCTCGCGGGCCCACCCCGGGTTGCTGCTGGCACGCTCCAAATCAAAACGACCCGTTCCGAGCACGGCCTCCAGGGGCACCTTGCCGTGGTCGGCATAAACAATCTGGGCCACAGGGTTCAGGGCTTTGACCACGGCGGTCACTTCATCACGCCTTGCGGCATCCACCTTGTCGATTTTGTTAATCACCACCACATCGGCAAATTCGATTTGTTCGGTGAGCAAGGCAGCCAAGGTTCGGTTGTCTTCATCCCCAGCCACTTCGCCGCGCTGGGCCAACAAATCAAAACTGCTGAAATCGGCCAGCAAGTTGTAGGCGTCGACCACGGTGACCATGGTGTCAATCGCAGCCACGTCACTCAGCGACTCGCCCTCTTCGTCGGTGAAATCAAAAGTGGCGGCCACGGGCAGCGGCTCACCAATGCCGGTAGACTCGATCAGCAGGTAGTCAAACCGCCCTTCTGCGGCCAAACGTTTGACCTCAAGCAGCAAGTCTTGGCGCAAGGTGCAGCAAATGCAGCCATTGCTCATCTCCACTAATTTCTCGTCAGTGCGAGACAAAGCCGCCCCCGCGTTGGCTGCCCCCTGTTGCACCAGGGCGGCATCAATGTTCACCTCGCTCATGTCGTTCACGATCACCGCCACTCGCAAGTCATCGCGGTTGGCAAGGATGTGGTTGAGCAAGGTGGTTTTTCCTGCTCCCAGGAAACCAGACAAGACGGTGACAGGCAGACGTTGACGGTGGGTTGCAAGCATGTTTAAACGGTGGGGTTGGCGACAATCTATTGCAAATGATATCGCATTATCATTTTTGTCGACAAGCATCCCTCTTGGTCAACGAATGCACAATCCGTCCATGGAACGATCTACACGCCAACGCACCGCCATCCGCGACGCAATCGCCGAAGCCGGCCGTCCCCTGCTGCCACAAGAAGTTTTGGATGCCGCGCAAAGCCAGGTGCCTGGCCTGGGCATCGCCACGGTTTATCGCAACCTCAAGGCCCTGGCCTTGGATGGCGAGCTGCGCACCGTGGAGTTGCCTGGCGAGAACCCGCGTTATGAGTTGGTGGGCCATGGGCACCACCACCACTTTCAGTGCAACGTTTGCGAGCGCGTCTTCGATGTGCACGCCTGCCCCGGTGATTTGAGCAAGTTGGCACCGCGCGGCTTCACCGTGGAGGACCACGACCTCACGCTCTACGGTAAATGTAGTGACTGCCAGCGGGCGGTAGATAAGGCGCCGGCCCGTTCATCCGACAAGCGGCTTTGAGCCCCCTTCACGGGGTCCAGTCACCAGTCCCCAGCTACCACTCGCTACAGAGCTTGAACGCTGCGTCGATTAACAACTTGCGGGTGCATCACAGCACGCCGGTGAAGGCCTGGCTGGCTGAGAGAACCAGCCAAATCGAGGTGTTCTATCTGCCCAGTTACAGCCCGGAACTCAACCCTGAGGAGCGACTGAACGCCGACCTCAAGCAGGCCATGGGCAAGCGGGTGCCAGTCAGAACCAAAGCCAAGCTGCGCGATGCCGCCAGCGAGCATATGGCCATGCTGGAGAAGTCACCCGAGCGGGTGATGAGCTTCTTCCAGGACCCCAGAGTCAAATATGCCGCCGGTTGAGACTTCATCGGACCGGAGCAACAGTAGAAAATTCCACCCTACTCTGCCGCGATTACGACCTATCTCCTCACGTGCTGTTAGGGTATGGCCTCTGATATTCCCTAGGAATCCTCATGCTCGACCACACCCGATCCGATGCAAGGAAGGGGCATGTTAATGCTTCATAGCGTCCCTCTCATCACGACCATCGCCACCGCGCTTGGCTTGGCCCTTGTGTTGGGCTTCCTGGCAGCCCGACTCAAGCTGCCGGCACTGGTGGGCTACCTCCTGGCAGGCGTCCTTATCGGCCCGTTCACGCCCGGTTTCATCGCCGATACCGAGATCGCCGGACAACTGGCTGAAATCGGGGTGATGCTGCTGATGTTCGGCGTGGGCCTGCATTTCTCTCTCGATGACCTTTTAGATGTTTACAAGATCGCCTTGCCGGGGGCTGTGCTGCAAATCGTCGTTGCCACGGCGCTCGGGGCCGGCATGGCCACCGCCTTGGGCTGGGACCTAGGGGCCGCGCTGGTGTTCGGCTTGGCGCTTTCGGTAGCGAGCACGGTCGTGCTGCTCCGTGCGTTGGAGGCCAGCGGCGCGCTGGAGTCAATGAACGGGCGCATCGCCGTCGGCTGGCTGATCGTCGAAGACCTCGTCATGGTGCTCGCGCTCGTGCTGTTGCCACCGCTGGCCGGGGTGCTCGGCGGCGTGACGCCGGGGGGTGATGGCGAAAATCTGTGGCAGACGCTTGGTATCACGCTGGCCAAGGTGTCGGCGTTCATCGTGTTCATGCTGGTGGTCGGCCGCCGCGTCTTCCCTGCGGTACTGTGGCAGGTCGCTCGCACCGGCTCCCGCGAACTCTTTACCCTGTGCGTGGTGGCTGCCGCTGTCAGTATCGCGTACGCTGCGACCGCCTTGTTCGGTGTGTCCTTCGCCCTGGGAGCGTTCTTCGCAGGCATGGTGATGCGTGAGTCAGAGTTCAGTCACCGTGCAGCCGAGGAGTCCTTGCCGCTGCGAGACGCTTTCGCAGTACTCTTCTTCGTATCGGTGGGGATGCTGTTTAACCCAATGGTATTGGTTGAGCGCCCACTCCAGGTCCTGGCGGTTGTTGGCATCATCATCGTCGGCAAGTCGGTTGCCGCCGCCGCATTGGTACTCTCCCTCCGCTATCCGCTGAATACGGCACTCACCGTGTCGGCGAGCTTGGCACAGATCGGCGAATTCTCCTTCATCCTGGCCGGACTCGGGGTGAGCTTGAAGCTGCTGCCAGCCGAAGGGCAAAGCCTGATCTTCGCCGGCGCGCTGATCTCCATCACCCTCAACCCTCTGGTGTTTGCGAGCGTGAAGCCGCTTCAATCCTGGTTACGGCTGCACTCGAACCTGACCAGGAAACTGGAGCAGCGCACAGACCCCTTGGCTGAATTGCCCACGTCCACCCATGAGCGGTATTTGTCTGGTCAGGTTGTTCTGGTGGGCTACGGGCGCGTCGGCCGACGCATCGGCGAAGTGCTCACCGAGTGCGACATTCCCTACGTGGTGGCAGAGCAGAAGCGGGAACTGGTCGAACGGTTACGAGCCAAGGGCATTGCCGCCGTTTCCGGCGACGCCTCAGACCCAGCCGTTTTGATTCAGGCGCACATTGGGCGGGCCAGTATGCTGGTTATTGCCACGCCCGATACCTTCGACGTGCGGCAGATGATCCAAACCGCCCGCACACTCAATCCCAGCATCGAGACAGCTGTGCGCACGCACAACGAGGAAGAAGCCGACCTGTTGGCACAGATTGCCGCCGGGAAGGTCTTTCTTGGCGAAGATGAGCTTGCCAAGGGCATGAGTCGGCACGTGCTGGAGCGCTACGGGAAAGCGTCGTGAATCGCTTGCGAAAGGGGCGGTACCCGTACAGATCGGCGTTGCCGTCTTGCTGCTGGAAAAGTGGGCTTATCCACAGAAAAAGTGGGTAACCCTGTGTAAAACCTATGCATGACCCCGTTCGCCAAGCCCGAGCGATCTTTGCAGTGGGAGCGGCAACATGAAGGCCTGCTGCTCACACATCCAGCATAGGAATTGATGCATCGCACTCACAAAAACAGACAGTTCCTGCGCAAGTGGCACAGAGTTACCTCAACCCGATGCACAATTCTTTTTTTCATCAGCAAAGGAATGGATATGCGTCGAGTCGTATTCAACCAAAAAGGTGGTGTCGGTAAATCAACCATTACCGCCAACCTTGCAGCCATTGCCGCACAGCAGGGGCAGCGAACGCTGGTCATTGACCTGGACCGTCAAGCCAACACCACCCGCTATTTGCTAGGAGATGCGGCAGATGAACCCGGGCCCGGCTCCGCCGAGTTTTTCGAAACGACGCTGCAGTTCAGCCTGCGTGCGCCGTCCCTCACAAACTATATTGGCCAAACCCCCTGGGAAAATCTCTTCCTGATGCCGGCCAGCGCTGATCTTGACGAGCTGCACAGCAAGCTTGAGAGCCGCCAAAAAGTCTACAAGCTGCGCGATGCCTTGCTCGATTTGAAAGATGAATTCGATGAGGTCTGGATCGACACTCCCCCCGCGCTCAACTTCTACACACGCTCTGCTTTGATCGCGGCTCAGGGCTGCCTGATTCCCTTTGACTGCGACGATTTTTCGCGTCGTGCGCTCTACGGCCTGATGGAAAGCTTCAAAGAGATTCAAACCGATCACAACCCCGATCTCGTCATTGAAGGCATCGTGGTCAACCAGTACCAGCCGCGTGCAGCGCTGCCTGTGCGAACGGTGAAGGAGCTGATCTCAGAGGGCCTGCCAGTGCGCAAGCCCTATTTGAGCTCCAGCGTGAAGATGAAAGAATCTCACGAGTACTCCAAGCCCATGATTCACCTCGACCCACGTCATAAGCTGACCAAGGAATTTGAGGAGCTTTACGAGTCGTTAGTCTGAGCAAAGGCAGGCAAGCCACCGCTTCTGCGCCAGTGGCTTGCAGCTTGAGAGGGTTGATCTCGCAGTTCAATTTGGGGAATGCTCGCGGTTCACCCCTTCATCACTTGCCGCACAGGCCCATCACCCTGTCCTGAAATGTGCAATTCGGCTGAGGCCTTGCGGCGTGGAGCGGGCTCATGCATGAGCTCAGCTGTTGCTGTGTGGGTGGGTAGTAGCTCCAGCCGGGGCTGAGCGCCGGGAGTTTCAGGCTCACATCGCGCCACTTCGGGTGCCCCTTGGCTTGCAATATCGAGAAGTTTTCACAAAGTGATTTGGCAAAACGACTCAGGGCCCCCCGGGTATGAGACAAGCTGTAGTCGTAGGTGACCACCAGGGTTTTGACCCCGAGGGTGGGCACGTCAGCACTCAACCAGTTGGGGTAGCTTGAGGCCTTGATGGCGCTTTTCGAATAGGTGACCAGGGCTGAAGCGGTGGCGGGTGACTCATCTCGGCTGAGCAGTTTGAAATATTTTTCAACACCCTGCTCCATGCCTAAAAACAAAGCGGCTGGCTGCCCTGCCACCACAATCACCACATCAACGCTGCGATCCCGAACCAGCCTCACCAGCGCTTCTTCGTTGGTGTAGGAGCTCACATTGGCTTCCGTCATGGGCACCCCAAACATGGCCTGATACAGGGTGGAGGCGGTGATGCCGGAGCCGCTGCCGATCGGGCCGATGTTGATCCTTTGGTCGCGGATCTCGCTGATGTAGCGAAGTGGTGAGTCGGCACGGGTCACGACATAAATCTCTTCATCGTACAAA
>CANHBY010000014.1 GCA_947458895.1 Burkholderiales bacterium
AAGCCTGGGCAGGGGTCCTCATGTTCAGCGCCTGATGAGTGCGTTGAGCTTGTTCACCCCCATCGCACGCCAATCCCGAGAAGCGGCGCAAATCAGCAAGCGCTCTGACCGCACTCACCATCCCCTGACTGCCTCAGCCAAGCAAGACCTGACCCCCACTGGATCCTTTGCAATCGAGGTTTCGACCTCAACCGCCCCGCCCCTCAGCCACCAAATCATCCGGCAACTGCCGCGGCCCGGTGCCGCTCCAGCGGTCCAGGTAGAGATAGATCACCGGCGTGATGTAGAGCGTAATCACCTGTGAAAACAGCAGCCCCCCCACCACCGCCAACCCCAGGGGCTGGCGCAGCTCGGCGCCGGCGCCCCAGGCTGCGGCGATGGGTAGCGTGCCCATGATGGCGGCCAAGGTGGTCATCATGATCGGCCGAAAGCGCAGCAAGCAGGCTGCGCGAATGGCGGCGGCGGGGGCGAGGCCCTCGGTGCGCTGCGCGTGAAGGGCGAAGTCGATCATCATGATGGCGTTTTTCTTGACGATGCCAATCAGCATCAGGATGCCGATGGTGGCGATCAGGGTGAGATCAAGGCCGAAGAGTCGCAGGGTGATCAAGGCCCCCATGGCTGCTGAGGGCAGGCCCACCAAAATCGTGATGGGGTGAATGAAGCTCTCGTAGAGCACGCCCAGCAACACATAAATCACCAGCAAGGCGGCAAGCAACAACACGGCTTGGCCACCCCGGGAATCCTGGAACACAGCAGCATCGCCTCCGTAGTTGGTGACGATGTTGGGAGGGAGTTTGATGTCGGCAACGGTCTGGTCGATTTTGCGTGTGGCGTCCCCCAGCGGCACGCCGGGAGCCAGGTTGAACGACAGCGTGATGGCCTGCAACTGACCCTGGTGGTTCACCGCGGTGGGGCCTACCGTGCGCTCCACGGTGGCAAAGCTCGATAGTGGCACCAGCGCGCCGCTGCTCTTGCTGCGCAAGCTCAGGCGTGTGATGGCATCGGTGGCCTGGCGGTAGGTATCGTCCGCCTCCAAAATAACTTGGTAGCTGTTGGAGGGGGTGTAGATGGTTGAAACTTGCCGATCGCCGAATGCAGAATAAAGCGCGCTGCGCACATCTTGCATCGACACGCCCAGCACCGCCGCGCGGTCGGCGTCGATTTTGAGGCTGGCCTGCAGGCCCTTGTTTTGGCTGTCACTGGTCAGGTCGCGAAAGGCCGGGTCGGCGCGCAGCACGCCTTGTATTTTGGCGGCCCACTCGTTGAGGGCCTCAGCGCTCACGCTTTGCAGGGTGTATTGGTAGCGTGCCTTGCTTTGGCGGCCACCGAACTGCAGGTTTTGCGTGGGGCGCAAAAACACGGCCATGCCGGGCACTGTGCGGGCTCGCTTGCGCAGGCCTTCGACCACCCGAGGCATGGGCTCGCGCTCGGCCTTGGGCTTGAGCACGATGAACATGCGGCCGTTGTTGCTGGCGGCATTGCCGCCACCGATGAAGGAGGTCAAATCCTTCACTGCCGGGTCCTGGCGCAAGACCTCTGCCATCTGGTCTTGCAGCTCCAGCATGCGGGTGTATGAAATGTCTTCGCTCGCCTCGGTTGTGATTTGAATCTGCCCCAGGTCTTCTTCCGGGAAAAAACCCTTGGGAATGTCGTTGAACAGCCAGGCCGTGAGGCCGAAGGTGGCGCCAGCCACGCCCAACATCACCCTGCGATGAGCCAGCACCCAATCAAGGCTGATTTCATAGCCCCGATGAACGGCACTGAAGCCCTTCTCGAACCAGGCTGTGGCCCACGAATCATGCGGCTCATGGGTATCTTGGGCTGTGAGCAAACGGCTGGCCAGCATAGGCACCAGGGTCAGAGATACCAGGGCCGACACCAGAATTGACAAGCCCACCACCACCGCGAACTCTTTGAACAACAAGCCAATGGTTCCTGGCATCAGGAAAATCGGGATGAACACCGCCACCAGTGACACCGAGATCGAAACGATGGTGAAGGCCATCTCGCGCGCGCCCTTCAGGGTGGCACGCAGGGTGTCCATACCCTGCTCCATGTGGCGCACGATGTTCTCCAGTACCACAATCGCATCGTCTACCACTAGGCCCACGGCCAGTGTGATGCCCAGCAGTGAGACGTTGTTAATGGTGTAGCCCAGGCCATGAAGCAAGCCCATCGCGCCAATCAGGGAAACTGGAATCGTGACCGCCGGAATGAAGGTGGCCACCGCTCTTTTGAGGAACAGAAAAATCACCAGCACCACCAAGGCCACTGTGAGCGCCAAGGTGATCTTCACGTCATGAATCGACTCTCGGATCGAGAGCGAGCGATCATTCACCGGCTTGATGTGAACCGACTCGGGCAACTGCGAGCGAAACTTGGGCAGCATGGCAAGAATGCTGTCCACCACCTGGACGGTGTTGGCATTGGGCTGCCGCTGAACCGCTAAAATAATCGATCGCTCACCGTTGTAGCTTCCTGAGGTTCGCACCGTCTCGAAGCTGTCGAGCACCGTTGCGACTTCTTTCAAGCGCACCGGCTGGCCACTTCGGCTGGCCACCACCACCTCTTGCCAATCACGCGCGTTCTTGAGCTGCTCATTGGCCATCAGGGTCAGCGTCTGGGCGGGGCCATCCAGGGTGCCAATCGGCGAGTTATCGTTCGCGGCCTTGAGCGCAGCACTGAGCTCGTCGAGGCTGATGTTGCGCGCATTGAGCAAATCAGCATTGGCACGCACTCGCACTGCAAAACGCTTTTGCCCATACACATTCACCTGCGCCACGCCCTCGATGGTGGAGAGCGTTGGCCCGACCAAACTCTCAGCGTAATCATTGAGCTCCGACATCGACATCGACGGAGAGTTCATTGCCATGAACAAAATCGGCGCATCGGCGGGGTTGACCTTGCGATACGAGGGCAGCTGCGTCATGGCCGTGGGCAAGGAGCGCTGCGCTCGCAGCAAAGCCGCCTGCACATCCACCGCCGCAGCATCCACATTGCGGCTGGGCGCAAATTCCAGGGTGATGTTAGTGTTGCCCAGCGTGTTAACCGAGCTGATCAAATTGATGCCATCAATGGTGGAAAACTGCTTTTCCAGGGGCAACGCCACCGACGACGCCATGGTGTCGGGTGCGGCCCCTGGCAAGGAGGCCGACACATTGATGACCGGTGTGTTGAAGCTCGGCAGGGCTGCAACGGGCATGTTGGAGTAGGCCAGCAGCCCCCCCAACACTGCCGCCATCGACAGCAGCACCACCATCACCGGACGACGAATCGCGATCTCAGAAATATTCATGGCTGCAGGCCCTCAAGGCTTCGGGGGCGAGGCGGCATCGCGCACGGCCGAGCCCGGGCGAAGGTTTTGTTTGCCATCGAGCACCACGGTTTCATCGCCCTTCAGGCCCTCGACCGCGGCCAGGGTTCCCGACTGGGCTAGCAGCTTCACCTTGCGCGGCTGAGCTTTATGGTCCGAGTCCACCACATACACCAGCATGCCCGCGGGCCCAGTGACCACACTGGCCAAAGGCACTTGGGCAGCCTGTGGCAACACACCCACCGTCACCCGAACCGTAGACGACTGACCCGGCCAGAGTTTCAGATCCGAGTTGGCAAACTGGGCTTTGCTGCGAACACCACCCACCGCCGCGTCCACGGTGCTGTCGATGAAGCTCAACACGCCCTGGACAGGCTCGCTGGAACCCGCCGGCAAAGCCTCCACCGCCACCGGGCCTTGGGCTCGGCGGGCTTGCACGGCCTGAAGCAGCGTCTCAGGCAGAGTAAAGTTGATGCTGACGGGGTTCATGCGGGTGATCGTCAACATCGGCGTGGCGTTGGCGTTGGCCAACACCAAAGCACCTGGCTGGGCTGTGATCGCGCCGATACGGCCATCCATGGGCGCACGCAAAGTGTTGTAGCTCAGGGCCACCTCTGCAGCGCGCAGCGCGGCCTGACCAGCCAGCACCGCAGCCTGCAGGGCTTCAGCCTGTGTCAAGGTTGTATCGACCGCGCTCTTCGACAAAAAGCCCTGCGCGACGAGCTCGCGGCTGCGCTGCACTTGGCGCTGTGCGTCAGACAAGCTGGCTTGGTCACGCGCCGCTTGGGCTTTGGCTTTCTCGACATTGGCCCGATCAGCCCGATCATCCAGAGAGAACAGCAACTGCCCCGCACGCACAAAGTCGCCCTCCTTCACATGCACCGCTTTCACGGTGCTGGTGGTTTGGGCTCGCAAATCAACCGTGCTCAGCGCCGCAACATTGCCTGTGGCCTCAAACACCACCGGGAAATCGCCCACGACCGGCTTCACGGTGCTGACCACCACAGCCGGTGCGGTACCGCCTCCTTTGGGCGACTTGCTGGCCTGCTCCGAGACCTCAGACGGCCCGGCCTGCCAGGCTCGCCAGCCCCACCAGCCCCCCCCCAAAAGGGCAACCAAAAAAAGCCAACCAGACAAGGCGAACAGGAGTGGAACGAGTGGACACGAGACGTCTCCAAAATCAAAGCAACGAGGCGCCCCAACTGAGGCTCCTTCAACAGACTACCAGTGGCTTCAAGCGCAAAGGAAGTTATTTTGCCTGCACAGGCAAAGGCCTCATGACAGACTCGGCACCCATCCCATGCCGCCGCACCGGTGACCCTTGAGGGGGCCATGACCGTCCAGGCTCCCAGGATATCTAACTTCGGTGCTCAACCCGCCTAATTCCTGAGCTTCGCGCCCGCCAGCGCTGCAGCCCCAGCAGCACCGCCAGACATGCCGCCACCAGCATTTGCAGTTTTTAGGTTAAACGCGACACCAGCCACGAAGGCCACAGCCGGCCACCGATTGGCCGATGGCGCAACGATATTTGGCTTTGACGGTGCTGTTGAGCGGGTGCAGCGGCCTGGCCGTAGCGAAGGGAAAACTGCTAACCTGACGCGATGGCACACCCTGAGGGTGTCCTGAGGTTCACCCATCCACCCCTTTGATAGCCTGCGCCTGCGTGCACTTGTGCGAGGCGCAGCACCCCCACATCATGCTGACCATCCACAAAATTCTTCCCCAAGGCCACGGCATCAGCAGCGTGCTTCGCAAGCGCGCTTCCACTGTCCAACTCGACTGGGACGTGCGTCAAAAGAGCCGCTTCGACGCCACCGATTCGCAGGGCCGCTCCTTGGGCATTTTTCTGCCTAGTGGCTCGGTGGTGCGCGGCGGCGATGTGCTGGTGGCCGAAGACGGTTCGCTGGTGGTGGTTCAGGCGGCTGAACAAGCGGTCATGATCGTCACCCCCTGCGCCGAACACGGCAGCCCCTTCGATTTAATCAAAGCGGCCTACCTCCTGGGCAACCGCCATGTGGCGCTGGAGCTGCAGCCCGACCGGCTGGCCTTCGAGCCCGAGCATGTGCTGGCCGACATGCTGCGCAAAATGCATCTGGTCGTTACCGAAACCCAAGCCCCCTTTGAGCCGGAGAGCGTCGCCTACGCAGCCACGGCGCATGGCCACTCACACGAGCACCCAGCCGAGCACCAAGCCGAGCGGCCCCCATCAGCCCACGGCAAACCTGTGCCCATCGCTGTGCGCCCCGCCGCGGCACCTCATGTGCACGGCCCAGGCTGTCAACACGGCCACGATCATGACCCTTCGCACTGAACGAGGGCCCTTGCGGCGAAGCCTCATTGGTGACCTGGCTTGAAAATCAAGGCCCGCGTGACGAACAGCAACAACTCATGAATACACTCACAACCCTCTGGACACGAATCCTGCCCACCGCGGTGTTGCTCCTCACCCTGAGCGGCTGCGCCGTCGTCGCGGTGGCTGATGCGGCTGTCACGGTGGTGGCCACCGGCGTGAAAGTCACGGCCAAGGCCGTGGGGGCCGTGGCCGATGCCGTCATTCCAGACGATGAAGAAGAGTGAGTCTTAAGACCTGTGGCTGTCGGCCTTGGCGAGTCTCACCCAGGCCACCAGTCTCTTCAGGCCGACCACGTCACCAGACCGGTTGAAGCGGTCCAAAGCACGAGGGCGCCAAACACAATCCGGTACCAGGCAAAGACCGTGAAATCATGGGTGGAAACAAATCGGATCAACCAGCGAATGCACAATAAGGCGCTGACAAACGCCACTGCCCCACCCACTAAAAACACCGGCAAATCAGACGCATGCAGTGCAGCTCGCTCTTTGAACAGCGAGTAGGCCCCCGCAGCGAGCAAGGTGGGAATCCCCAGGAAAAAACTGAATTGGGTCGCGCATTGCCGAGACATGCCAAAGCTCATGGCGCCCATGATGGTGGCACCTGAGCGGCTGGTTCCGGGTATCAACGCCAGGCACTGAGCAAAGCCCACAACCAGGGCGTCCAGTGGGCTCATGTCGTCCACTCCTTCGACCCGCGCCTTGCGCTCGCCAGCCATGTCCAGTGCGCCGTAGCGTCTCTTGTGTCTCCACTCGACCAGCAAAATGATGAACCCGCCGACGATAAAGGCGGTCGCCACCGGCACGGGATGAAACAAGTGTTCTTTCACGTAACGGCCAAAGGCCAGACCGAGCAAGGCCGCGGGCAGGAAAGCGATCAGCACATTGAGCGCAAAGCGCCGAGCCTGGCGTTGGCTTCCAAGGCCTCGAACGGTATCCATGAGCCGCTGCCGGTACTCCCACATCACCGCCAACATGGCGCCGGTTTGAATGGCGATGTCAAACACCTTGGCCTTCTCACCAGTAAAGTTGATCAGGGAGCCTGTGAGTATGAGATGGCCAGTGCTGGAAATGGGCAAAAATTCAGTCAGCCCTTCCACCAGCCCCATCAACGCGGCTTTGAGCAATAGCATCACGTCCAAGATCAGCTCCTGTGTTGGTCAAGGGCAGAGTTATACCTCGGCCTGCTCAACCAGCAGTTGCTCAAGCAGCCTGCAGCGCAGCGCTCAGTGCTTTTCTCTGGCGTGGTTGATCGAGTACTTGGGAATCTCCACCGTCAGATCGGCTTGCGCCACGATGGCTTGGCATGACAGGCGAGAGTCGGGTTGCAGGCCCCAGGCTCGGTCCAGGAGGTCTTCTTCAATCTCCTCAGGTGGTGTCAGGGTGTTGTAACCCTGGCGAACCAAGACGTGGCAGGTGGTGCAGGCTGCACTCATATCACAGGCATGCTCAATGGGAATATCGTTTTCGAGCAGGGCTTCGCAAATGGAGGTCCCTGGAGCCACCTGCAATGTGGCGCCCACAGGGCAGTACTCAGGGTGAGGCAAAACTTTGATGATGGGCATGGGGATGAGGATGAGGATGAGGATGAGGTCAGATGTCTTCGACGCGGCGGCCTGTCAAGGCCTGCTGGATGCTACGGTTCATGCGCTGGGCTGCGAAAGCCTCGGTACCTTGGGCCAGGGCCTCCACGGCGTCATTGATGGCTTCGGCGTCGGCGCCTTCACGCGCTGACTCTAAAGGGCGCAGCAAGGCCTCAATGGCCAGAACCTGGGGAGCTTCGAGCAAATCACTGTCGGCCTGCAAAGCAGCTCGCGTGGCCAACAACATGCGCTCGGCCTCCACACGGGCCTCGCGCAACTTGCGCTCACTCATGTCTTGCTCGGCGCTGGTGAACCCTTCTTGCAGCATGCGAGCCACATCACCGTCGCTCAGACCATAGCTGGGTTTGACGTTGATCGAGGCTTGCACACCCGAAACTTCCTCTTTGGCCGTGACGCTCAGCAAGCCATCGGCATCCACCTGAAAGGCCACACGAATGCGCGCCGCACCGGCCACCATCGGGGGAATGCCGCGCAGCTCAAAACGAGCCAGTGAGCGGCACTCCGACACCACATCACGCTCACCCTGGACCACGTGCAGTGCCAACGCAGTTTGACCATCCTGGAAGGTGGTGAAATCCTGGGCTCGTGCGGTGGGGATGGTACTGTTGCGCGCAATGATGGGCTCCACCAAGCCACCCATGGTTTCGATGCCCAGCGTCAAGGGGATCACGTCGAGCAAAAGCATGTCGTTGGCCCCGGCATTGCCAGCCAGTGCGTGCGCCTGCAAAGCCGCACCCAGAGCCACCACCTCATCAGGGTTGAGATTGGTGAGGGGCTGCTTGCCAAACTGGGCCGCCACAGCAGCGTGCACCATCGGCATGCGGGTGGCTCCACCGACCAACACCACGCCCTGCACATCAGCCTTGCTGGCACTTGCATCACGCATGACCTTGCGAACCGCATCAAGGGTGCGCTGAACCAGCTCTTGCGACAGCAACTCAAACTGCAAGCGCGTGACCCGCACCGACAACTCGCCGCCGCTCAGTGGGCAGGCCAGCGTGGCGTGGTCATGGGACGAGAGCTTTTCTTTGGTGGCGCGAGCCGCCACGAGCACGGCACGCTTGTCTTCGGGCGTTTGGGCCTGCAGCCCCGCCTCAGCCAGTGCCCATTGGGCCAGCAGGCGGTCAAAATCATCACCCCCCAGAGCCGAGTCGCCTCCGGTGGCCACCACCTCAAACACTCCTTCGCTCAAGCGCAGCAGCGAGACATCAAAGGTGCCGCCCCCCAGATCGTAGATGGCGTACAGCCCCTCGATGCTGTTTTCCAGGCCATAGGCAATGGCCGCGGCGGTGGGCTCATTGATCAGCCGCAGCACATTGAGACCAGCCAGCCGAGCGGCATCTTTGGTCGCCTGACGCTGGGCTTCATCGAAATAAGCAGGAACGGTGATGACGGCACCGAAAATATCGTCGTCAAAAGTGTCTTCGGCCCGCTGCCGAAGCACCGCCAAAATCTCAGCCGAGACCTCCACCGGCGACTTCGGGCCTTGCACGGTGTTGATCTGCAACATCCCTTCGGCGTCCACGAACTCATAAGGCAACTGGGCACGCTGGTGCACATCAGCCAGCCCTCGCCCCATGAATCGTTTGACAGAAACGATGGTGTTGCAAGGATCGCTGGCCGCCTCTGCCAAGGCCAGCTCGCCGATCTGGCGCCGGCCCTGAGGCAAGTAGCGCACTGCAGAGGGCACGATCACCCGGCCACTTTCATCAGGCAAACATTCCGCCACGCCGTGCCTGACTGCTGCGACCAGTGAATGGGTGGTGCCCAGGTCAATGCCCACCGCGATTCGCCGCTGATGGGGGTCGGGGGCGCCACCGGGTTCAGAGATTTGCAACAAAGCCATTTGAAAATCCTTTACAGACTACTTTTCCGTTCGTTGATCCACATCGCGCAGGATGCGTTCAATGAACATGAGCTGACGCACCTGCTGCGCCGCCTGTTGGGGGTTATGAAGGGTGTCCAAGGTGTGTGCCAAGGTCTTGAGTGCCTCGGCCCGGGCGGCCCGAATTTCATCGTCCAAGGCCTGCAGTGCGGGGGCCGAGATGGCCGCGTCGAGCTCCTCGCGCCAAGCCATTTGCTGCATCAGAAATTCAGGCAGCATCTGGGTGTTGGACTCGGCATTCAGAGGGTGGCCCTGCAATTCACACAGGTAAGCCGCACGCTTGAGAGGCTCTTTGAGCCGGCGATAACCCTCATTCACCCTGACCGACCATTGCATCGCCACTCGCTGTGCCGCAGCACCCTGAGACACGAAGCGGTCGGGGTGAACCTGGGCCTGCAGGGCACGCCAACGGGCGTCAATGAGATCGAGCTGCTGCTCAAACTGAACGGGCAGATCAAAAAGTTCGAAATCGTTGCTGTCCAGCTTCATTGAAAAGACCACGCCCCAAAATCAAAGAGCGCGGGAAGCCGCGCTCAGATCGTCACAACCGCCAGGCAAGACCCCCAAGCCCTGCCTCCTACCCGAAGGAAAGGCCGACACGCCTTCAGTCAGACGCGGAAAGACTCCCCACAACCGCAGCGATCTTTCTCGCGCGGATTATGGAATTTGAAGCCTTCATTGAGGCCATCACGCACAAAATCAAGCTCGGTACCGTCAAGGTATGGCAGGCTTTTAGGATCGATCAAAACCTTCACGCCGCGATCCTCGAACACCATGTC
>CANHBY010000015.1 GCA_947458895.1 Burkholderiales bacterium
CGCCAAATGGGCGCAGCGGTGTGGTTGGAGTCTCGCTACAGCAAGCATGATCTGCTGGAAGCTTATTTGAACCTGGCCCCCTATGGGGGCAACATCGAGGGAGTCGAGGCGGCCAGCCTGATCTACTTTGGCAAACAGGCTCGCCAACTCACACTCCCTGAGGCACTGGCACTGGCTGTGATCCCCCAGAACCCCAATCGCCGAGCCGCAGTGGCGGCTCGTGGCGACCACTGGCCAGCCGCCTTGGCCTCGGCCCGTGAGCGGCTTTGGCAGGCCTGGCAGCAAGCGCATCCGGATGACATCGGCAGCCCTGAACACGCGGCCGCTCAAGCGGCAATGGCCGCACCTCTGCGTTTGCGAACGGCACGCCAATTGCCCTTCGCTGCGCCACACGCAGTGCAAACTGCCATGAAGATTTTGCCGGCGCAGAATGAAACGATTCTCAGTCTGTATGGGCCCACACAGGCTGCGGTGGAGCGAAGCATTCGCCAGTTTCTACAGGCCCATCAGCCACTGGGTATTCGCAATTCAGCAGCCCTGTTGGTTGACACAAGCACCATGCAAATCAAGGCATGGGTCGGCTCAGCCGACTACTTCGATGAGTCGCTGGAGGGCCAAGTCAATGCCACCACCGCCAAGCGATCCCCTGGCTCCACTCTCAAGCCCTTCATCTATGGCTTGGGGATAGACCAGGGCGTGATTCACCCCAGAAGCATTCTTCGCGATGCCCCCACGTCTTTTGGGATCTACAGCCCGGAGAACTTCGATGGTCGTTTTGAGGGCCCCCTCACGGCACAAGAGGCCCTCATCAAGAGTCGAAATATTCCAGCCGTGGGCATCTCAGCTCGGCTCAGTCAGCCCAACCTGTACGAGTTTCTCAAGCGCGCCCATGTCAGCCAACTGGCCAGCGAGAAACACTATGGCCTGGCTTTAACCTTGGGGGCCGGTGAAGTGACGATGGAGGAGCTGGCCACCTTGTACGCCATGCTGGCCAACCGAGGCGAGTGGTCGCCCCTGAGCTACACCGCCTCAAGCAAGGGGGATACCGTGCATGAACGCTTGCTGAGCGAAGAGGCCAGCCACATCACCCTCGACATGCTTCAAAACAACCCGCGGCCCGACACTGGCCTGCCGGCCACACCACCCGTGGCCTGGAAAACTGGCACCTCCTGGGGGTTTAGAGATGCCTGGACTGCGGGGGTGTTCGGTCGATATGTGTTGGTCGTGTGGGTCGGCAACTTCGATGGCAGCTCCAACCCGGCATTGGTGGGGATCAAGACGGCGGCCCCCTTGTTTTTTCAAATCATTGACAGCCTGCGCAGCCAGGGCCTAGACCCTGGTCCCTTGGTGAGGGCTGCACCAGCCAATCTGGCCCGGGTCAAGGTCTGCGCAGCAAGTGGCGATTTGCCCAACACCTACTGCCATGATTTGGCTGAAACTTGGTTCATTCCAGGCAAGTCGCCCATCCGCGTCAGCACCTTGCACAGGCCGCTCTACATTGATGCGCTGGGCCACACTGTTTGCGGCCCAGGGCCTGGCGTGCAACTAAAGGTGTTCGAATATTGGGGCAGCGATATGCTGCAACTTTTTGCGCAGGCCGGCATGCCTCGACGCATACCCCCCCCCAGCCCCCATTGTTCAGCCTCAGGCGGCCAAGCTGTGGTGCCTGACGCCCCGCACATCGTTTCGCCTTTGCAGGGCGCCAACTACGTGCTGCGCCTGAGTCACCCTGCGCCACTGAGCTTGCGCGCCAACACCTCGAGGCAAACAGCCGTTTACTGGTTCGCTGACTCAGCCTACCTCGGGCAGACCCTTCCCGGCAAAGATCTCCAATGGGCGCCCTCTGCCGCAGGTCGGTATGTGCTCAGCGCCGTGGACGACCAGGGTCAGGCCGACACTCGGGAACTCAAGGTTGAGTTTTCGCCCTGAGGCCTCAGGTCGTGTCAGACAAAGATTGACCCGGCGAGGCGCGCCTTCCCAGCCAACACTTCATGACCAAAATCGACCCGGCCAACAACAAGGTCACACAGTTGGCCAACACAATCGGCCAGGATTTCAGCGCCCATCCATAGAGCAGCCAAAGGGCCACGCCGAGCGTGAACACGCTATACATGCTCAACGAGACTCCGCTGACGTCTCGGGTGCGAAAGGTCATCAACGCCTGCGGCACGAATGCCGCCGTGGTGAGTGTGGCGGCGGCGTAGCCCAGCCAGTCAATCCAGTGGGGGCTCATCAGTTAGCACCCCCCGTTTTGTGGGCCAATGCAGGGCCGCCAGCCCATTGCACCAGCGCTTCCAGAGCAGGCCGAGCCGCGTTGGCATCAGGATGGTTGATGATGGCCACCAGCACATAGCGGCGACCATCGGGGTGCAGCACATAGCCCGCCACTCCCACCACATCACGCAGCGAGCCGGTCTTGAGATGGGTGCGCCCCTGGTTGGCGCGCAGGCGTTTCAGCGTGCCATCAACCCCCCCCACTGGCAGAGAGCTCATCAGCTCCGGCATGACCGGGCTGGCCCAGGCACTTTGCAGCAACCGCGCCAGCAGTTGAGCCGTCACACGACTGTCGCGAGACAGGCCCGAGCCGTTGTCAACCACCAGTTCACGCTGGGTGTCCCCCAGTCGATCCACGGCCCACTGCCGCAGCACCTCACGCGCGTTCTCGGGCGTTCCCAGGCCACGCTGCCTCAGCCCTAGCGTGAGAAAAAGTTGCTGCGCCATGACGTTGTTGCTGAACTTGTTGATGTCGCGAATGACCTCACTCAGACTCGGCGAGACCAGCTCAAACGTCGGCGGCGTGCTGGGTGCCGTGCCATCGCGAACCTTGCCGCTGAGTTGCCCTCCCAAGCTTTGCCACATGCCCTGCAAAGCCCGCTGGTTATAGCTTCCAGGGTCACCATAGGCCACAGGCCAACCCCGCTCACCGCAACTGACGGGGTAGCTGCCACCAAGGCGCACTACCTGAGGATTGCTGAAATCGGCCCGCAAGCCCGCGCGCCAGTCGCCGCAGGGGCCATTGGAAAGGGGCACGCTGACATCGGCCTGTAAATTGGCCATGGGCGGATCCATGCTCACCGCGGCCAAATTGCGCGCGGGGTCTGGCGTGAAGGTCAGCACCACTGACTTGTAATTCAGCAGCAACGCATCAGGGCTGACGTTGTAGGGCCTCAGCGGCTCACTGTCGAAATCAGCCGGGTTCTGCGAGGGTAAGCTGAAGCTGCCCCGATCCAGCACGATGTCACCGCGAATCTCTCGCACACCCATTTGATGCACCCGCCGCATCAACAGCCACAGGCGCTCCATCACCAGTTTGGGGTCACCCTGGCCCTTGATGACCAAGTTGCCGTTGAGCACGCCCTGAGGGGTCTCACCTCCGCCGGCCTGAATGGTCCCCTGAACCCAGACGGGCGTGGCCCAATTCCAGGCAGGCCCCAACAAGTCCAGTGCGGCATAAGTGGTGAACAACTTCATCAGCGACGCAGGATTCACAGGCGCTTGCGCTTGCCAGCTCAACACCGCCTGGCTGGAGCCAACCTCTTGCACCAAGGCGACCATGGCCTCTTTCGGAACCCGGCCCTTCTGCAGGGCCGCCTCCACCTCGGCAGGCAGGGAACCCTTTGCCGCGTGGGCGCAGCAAAGCGACATTGCGCAAACCCATCCCAGGGACAGGCGGGAGAGGCTTCGCCAAAATCGTGCATTCATGGATTCGCTCTTAGAAAAATGGAGTTCTGCAAGATGGTTGAGCAACTTCTGCAAAACCCCACTATGCCTGATCCAGGTTTAGCCGCCTCGTCATTGCTGGCCGGCCAACCCCCTGCAGGGCTACACTTGAGCGGCCTCTACACGGTTGCAAAGTCAGCAATCACCCCCTTCCCATGAATCCGCAATCTGACCTGACCCATTTGCTGGCGTTCGACACCTCCACCGAGTTCATGAACGTCGTTTTAAAAACGCCGCTGGGCCAGTGGGTGACTGAGGAAGCTGGGGGCGCGCGGGCTTCAGCCCGCCTGATCCCAGCAATCAAGGGCCTCATGACCGAAGCCGGTTGTGCGTGGGAAGACCTTGACGCCATCGCCTTCGGCCGCGGGCCAGGCGCCTTCACAGGCCTGCGCACGGCTTGCTCTGTCGCCCAGGGGTTGGCCTTCGGCGCAGACAAACCGGTGCTGGCGCTGGACACCCTGATGGCTGTGGCACAAAACGCGCTCTTTGTTCTGAACACCCCTGGCGCAGCCCTTGATACGCCCACCTTTGTGTGGGTGGCCATGGATGCGCGCATGGATGAAATCTATGCGGGCCATTACCGCTGCGAAGGGGGCCGCTGGCAAACACTCGTCGAGCCCCATCTCACCAGCCCCGAAGCCCTCAACAACCTCTGGGAGGCCAACGCCCCAGCGGTCGTCGCTGGCTCAGCGCTGGTCACATTTGAGCAGCGCCTGCAACTCGGCCCCACAACCTTGCGTGTGCCCCAAGCTCTGCCTCGCGCTGATGCCTTGGTTCCTCTGGCTGAGCAAGCGTGGGAGCTCGGTGAACTCGTCGATGCCTCGCAGGCCTTGCCTCTTTATGTGCGCAACAAGGTCGCCCAGACCACGGCCGAACGAGCTGCAGCAAAGGCCGCTGCACCCCAGGGATCTGCTTGATGTCGGCAGTGCGTCGCCCTTCCCTGCCAGTTCGATCGCTCACGGTGGCCGAGCTGGATCAGGTCATGCCCATTGAAATGCAAGCCTACGAATTCCCCTGGTCACGAGGCAATTTCATCGACTCACTCGCGGCGGGCTACTGGGCCCAGGGCCTGTTTGGAACTGACGAAAACTTCGCGTCCCGCCTGCTCGCCTATGTCTGGGCCATGCCCGGCGCAGGCGAAGTCCATCTACTCAACCTCACAGTGGCGCCCGCATTGCAAGGCCGGGGTCATGCCCGTTTGATGCTTGACCACCTCGTGGCATGGTCTCGCAACCTGCCCGCAGACAAGCTATGGCTTGAGGTTCGGCCCAGCAACCAGCGAGCGATCTCCCTCTATGAGCGCTATGGATTTCAAACCGTGGGGCGCCGCCCAAGTTACTACCCGGCAGCGCACGGCAAACGAGAAGACGCCACCGTCATGAGTCTCGACCTCATGGCGTCACCCCCCGGATCGCGTCCTCCGAAGGCCCCCCAATGAGCTGGACTCTTCGACAACGTGCGATGTTGGCCGAAATGGGGCTGATGGTTCGATCGCCCACACCGGGCCCAGCCGAGGCCCCGGTAGAAAAGGCTCAAGCTACCGAGCCACAACCCGCGCGCCCGATGGAGCCACCGCGGCAGCCAGTAGCGCAGCGCCCGCAACCCGCCGCGACAGCCCCCGCGCTGCGCCCTGCACCGGCCCAGCCCGCGCCACCACTGAATCAACCCCTGCGCATCGAGCAAATGGATTGGCCAGCCTTGCAACAGGCCGTGGCCGACTGCCAAGCCTGCAAACTTTGCACCGGTCGAACCCAAACCGTGTTTGGTGTCGGATCAACCAAGGCGCAATGGTTGATCGTTGGCGAAGCCCCTGGCGAGCAAGAAGATCAACAAGGCGAGCCTTTCGTCGGCAAATCGGGGCAACTCCTGGACAACATGCTGCGCGCCATTCAATGTACGCGCCACAAGACTCTCGCAGATGGCTCAATGGCCCCGGCGAGCCAACAGGTTTACATCACCAACGCCGTCAAATGCCACCCCGCCAGCAACCGCAACCCCGAGCCTGCGGAACTGGCCCAATGCAAACCCTTCCTCAGCCGCCAGATCGAGCTGCTGCAGCCACGGGTCATTCTGGCCATGGGCCGCTTTGCGGTGCAAAGCCTGCTGAACAGCTCCGAGCCGATCGGCCAGCTGCGAGGGCGGATGCATCAGTACCAAGGAGTTCCGTTGGTCGTCACCTATCACCCGGCCTACCTTCTGCGTCATCCCAGCGACAAAACCAAAGCCTGGGATGACCTGTGCCTCGCCCTCCAGGCTGTCCATCCGTAGAGAAAAGACCGCTGCCCACGCCTTGATCTGTCACCAGACCACGCGCGTTCAGCCCGCAAACAGCCCAAAGTAGGCGCACAATCCGAAAGTTTTAATCCAAGCTTTTCTCATGCCCACTTCTTCTATCCGGGCCTTCGGTGCGGCGGCTGTTGCTCTTCTTGGACTGCTGGGGCTGCTGGCCGGCCTGAATCGCGCGCCCCCAGCGGCGCAGGTGCCCGCAGCGGTACAGAGGCCACCTGGCCACCACCCCATCATCGTGCTCAACTCCCTGGACGCCAACATCAGCGTCATTGATCCCGTCAGCTTTGCCGAGATCAGGAGAATCCCAACGGGCAAAGAACCCCACCATCTCTACCTGGCACCCAACGAAAAAATCCTGCTGGTCGCCAACGCCGTAAGCGATTCATTCACCGTGATTGACCCGGCCACAGGCAACATCCAACGAACCATCACTGGCATCCCCGACCCCTACCAACTGCGGCTGTCTCCCGACATGCGTTACTTGGTGACGGCAGCCAACCGACTCAACCACATCTCGATCTACCGCTGGCAACCCACCAACGAGACCGAGCCGGTCAAATTGCTGGGGCGTGTCAATGCGCCCCGCACGCCAAGCCACTTGGCCATCAACAGCAAGAGCACGGTGACCTACTCATCACTACAAGATAGCGACGAGCTGATTGCCATCGATCTAGCCACCCAAAAAGTCCTTTGGAAAATCCCCGTTGGGAAAATGCCCGCCGACATTTTTCTCACCCCGGACGATCGACACCTGTTCGTCGCCCTGACCGGCGGAAAAGAAGTTGAGGTGTATGACCTTTCCTTACCCACCCCTGCACTGATCAAGCGCATCCCCACTGGCGATGGCGCACACGCATTCCGTGCCCTTGGTGATACACGCCATGTGCTAGTGAGCAACCGCGCGGGGAACACCATCAGCCGAATCGACACCCAAACCATGACGGTCGTCGAAACTTACCCTGCGCCCGGCGGGCCAGATTGCATGGAGGTCCTGGCCGACGGCAAGACCCTGCTGGTCACCTCACGCTGGGCCCGCAAGCTGACCATGATCGACATGGAAAAAAAGCAGGTGGTGCGACAAGTCTCGGTGGGCCGCTCACCCCATGGAGTATGGACACTAAACCATGCACCACGGCAATAGCACCTGGCGCAAAATCGACCGGCTGATTGCACGCCTCCTGCTGATCACCGCCCTGTTCGGCTTGGCGGCCTCAGCCCAGGCTCAATGCACTCAACCGGTCTACCTCACCATCGACACGGGCCATATGGGCGTGGCGACGCTGTTCAGCGAAGTTCTCCAGCGCCAAAAAGTACGCGCCACCTTTTTCATCGCCAACGAAAAAACCCTCACCGGAGGAAGCAGCCTCGATGACCAGTGGGCTCCGTGGTGGCGGGCGCGCGCAGCAGAGGGGCACGCTTTCGGGTCCCACACCTTCGACCACGCCTACTGGCTGGCCGACCTCCCGAGCGGTTTGCGCATCAAACCCAGCCAAGGCCCCCATGCTGGCAAGATTCAAGAATGGTCTGCCGCTCGCTATTGCGAGGAACTCAACCGTTCAGCTGAGCGCTTCAAGGAAATGACCGGCCAATCGATGCCGCGCCTTTTTCGTGCCCCTGGCGGGAAAACCTCACCGGCACTTCTAAAAGCAGCCGCATCTTGCGGCTACGTTCACGTTCCCTGGAGCCCCGCTGGCTTTCTCGGAGACGAATTACCCAGCGACCGCTACCCCAACGATCAACTCCTCCAACGCGCCCTGCGCGACATCCGTCCCGGAGACATCCTGCTCGCCCATCTCGGCATTTGGTCGCGCCAAGACCCCTGGGCGCCTGTTGTTTTTGAGCCCCTGATTGAAGGACTCAAGGCCAAAGGCTATTGTTTTGCCACGCTACGCGATCATCCCATCTACGGCGCGGCATTCCGAGACACATCCGGCAAATCGAAATAACCCCCCAGGCCATGCTCGAAGATCTACTCCGACCTCTCAGCGAGGCCTTCGGCCAAGCCCAGCAAATGCTGTTCGAGGCGATGGTTCAGCCTTTGCTGTTCGGCCTTGGCTTCGGCAACCTGCTGGAACTTGCCTTTGAAGCCACCGGTTGGCTGCTGGTCGGTTTGATCCAACTCGCCATCATGCTGCTGGTGCTGCGCCCCCTGGAGCGATGGCGGCCAGTCGAGGCCATCACTGACCTAGCGGCCGTCAGGGTTGATGTGCTCTACACCCTCATCCACCGCCTAGGCCTGTTCCGACTGGCCCTCTTTTTCACCATAGGCCCCTTTTGGGACACGCTCCTCGGTCAGTTGCGAATCTGGGGGCTACCGGCATGGCATCTGGACGCAGCCGTGGCCTCCTGGTGGCCAGGCATCACCGATTCAGCGCTGTTCGCTTTCGTGGCTTACCTGGTGGTATTGGATTTCGTCGGCTACTGGCTGCACCGCTTGCAGCATCAACTGCAGTGGTGGTGGAGCCTGCACGCCCTGCACCACAGCCAGCGCCAAATGACGATGTGGACCGACGACCGCAATCACCTGCTCGACACCCTGATCATGGACTGCTTCATGGTGATCATCGCGCGCCTCATCGGGATTCCCCCAGGCCAATTCGTGGCCATGGTTGCCCTGACCCAACTGCTTGAAAGCCTCTCTCACGCCAACCTCAAAGTGTGGTTTGGCCCTTGGCTTGAGCGCGTGCTGGTCAGCCCCCGGTTTCACCGTCTACACCACAGCGTCGGTCTGGGCCATGAATCCGAAGGCCGCGGAACCCTCGGTGGCCACAACTTCGCCGTCCTGTTTCCCATCTGGGACATCCTGTTCGGCACCGCCAACTTCCAATACCGTTTCGACCCCACAGGCATTCGAGACCAACGGCCCCAAGACGGCGGGCGCGACTACGGCCGTGGCTTCTGGTCGCAGCAGTGGCTCGGGCTCAAGCGGGTGCTCTGGCGCTAATCTGACGCCTCTGCGCGCCGATCAACGTCAGACGATAATCACCCCTCATGGGCCCCTGCCTCGTCGTCCACACCCTTCGTCAAAAGGGTGCCCCTGCGTCCCCTTTTGACGTCGATTCAATGCTGCAGGTGTGTAATGCCATTGAACCAAGAATCCACCAGACAGAGCGATCCCATGCTGCTAATGATCGACAACTACGACAGCTTCACCTACAACCTGGTGCAATACTTTGCCGAGCTAGGGCAAGAGGTCAAAGTCTTTCGCAACGACGAAATCACCCTCGAAGGCATCACCAACCTGCGCCCACGCAGCCTTGTGCTCTCACCCGGCCCCTGCTCTCCCGCTGAAGCCGGCATTTGCATCAGCGCAGTCCAGCATTTCATGGGCCAACTACCGATCCTGGGCGTGTGCCTGGGCCACCAAGCCATGGGTGCAGCACTTGGGGGCAACATCATCCGGGCTCAGCGGCAAATGCACGGCAAAACCAGCGTCATCAGCACCGACCAACGCGGCGTGTTCACCGGCCTGCCAGCCAGCTTTGATGTCATCCGCTACCACTCACTGGCCATCGAGCGCAGCACCCTGCCGGCCGAACTCATCGTCACGGCCACCTCGGAAGACGGCGAAATCATGGGCGTCAGGCATCGGGACTTGGCGGGTACACCCACCCCCATGGAAGGCGTTCAATTCCACCCAGAGTCCATCCTGACCCAGCACGGCCACGCCATGCTCAAAAACTTTCTCGACCTCAACCCCTGAGCAGGCTCCTGCCGCCGCGCCATCCAGCCGCTCATCAAGGACGCCCCCGATGACCCTCCCCCTGACCGACACCGAGGCTCTGAACCTCGTCATCGAGCAAAAAGAACTTCCGCACGACACCATGGTCTCTCTGATGAGGCGCATCATGGGCGGCGAAATGTCTGCCCCCATGATGGCCGCGCTGCTGGTTGCCTTGCGCATCAAGAA
>CANHBY010000016.1 GCA_947458895.1 Burkholderiales bacterium
GTGAAACATTAACCGAGGAACTCGGGGCCAACTTGGCTGAAAGCGTCATTGAGCAGATCGAGATCAGCGTCAAATACGCAGGCTACATCGATAAACAACGAGATGAGGTCGAGCGCAACGCCAGATCAGAGAATTTGCGCCTTCCCACCGAGCTGGACTACAACCAAGTGGCCGCCCTGAGCATCGAAGTGCGCCAAAAACTCAACAAACACCGCCCTAGCACCCTGGGGCAAGCTTCTCGCATCTCCGGGGTGACCCCCGCAGCCATTTCCCTGCTACTGGTCCACCTCAAGAAGAAGGGGCTGTACGAGCAAGCGAGCAAGGTAAGCTCATGATCCCCGAACTGCACGCCAAATCGGCCGAACTGGGCCTCTCAAGCCAGCAAACCGCGTCGCTCGAGGCCTACCTCCATCTGCTGGAGAAGTGGAACAGGGTCTACAACCTCACCGCCCTTCGTGATGGCCAGCGCATGCTGACACACCACATCTTCGACAGCCTCAGCATTCTGCCGGCCCTGCGGCGCCACGACACCTGGGCACACAAACGCGCACTGGACGTCGGCAGCGGCGCAGGCCTGCCAGGGGTGATCCTGGCCATCGCCACCCCCGAACTCTCCGTGACCTGCATTGACACCGTGGGGAAAAAGGCCGCCTTCATTCAGCAGGTCGCGGGCACCCTGAAGCTAGGCAACCTGCAATCGGTTCATGGGCGGGTTGAGCAGTGGCACGATAAGCCTTTTGATCTCGTGACCTCCCGCGCCTTTGCCTCACTGGTTGATTTCACCCAACTCAGCCAATCCCAATTGGGCCCCAACGGCATTTGGGTGGCCATGAAGGGCAAAACCCCCAACGAGGAACTAGCCGCCCTCCCCGGATCAGTGACAGTGTTTCACGTGGAACAACTGCATGTTTCAAACCTGGATGCTGAACGGTGCCTGGTTTGGATGCGCCCCACCGGGGCAACCTGAGGGCCACATCACTCCATCAGCCTGGGTTCGCGGGCAGGGCCGAGACATTGCTACCATTGACCGCAGTGTTTCACGTGAAACAACTCCCAAACCCAGGCGGCACGCCCTTCGGCGCCGCCTTCAGATGAGCCCGGCGCCTCATGCTCGACAGCATCACCTCCTACCCTGCGTTTTGCTTGGCCGTCTTGTTGTTTTTGGCGCTCCCTGGCCCCGGCACCCTCACACTGCTCTCATCCACAGCCTCTGGCGGCCTTCGCGCCGGCGTGGCCGCCACCTGGGGGGTGATCTTGGGGGATCAACTCCTGCTTTGGTGTGCGGTGGGGGGCGTTGCGGCGCTGCTGAGCGCCCAACCGATGGCTTTCATGGTCCTGCAAGCTGCGGGAGCGGCTTACCTGGTGTGCTTAGGTTTTGGCTTGTTGCGCGCCCAGGCATCAGCCACCCCCCACACCACACCGCCCACACAAAACCACCTGCGCAAGGCCTTTCTGATCACGGTGCTCAATCCCAAGGCCATCTTCTTCTACTTGGCATTTTTCCCACAGTTCATCAAATCTCCTGTGCCCCACCCGCTGACCACCTTTGCCACGCTGGCCGGCACAGTGGCCGTGATCACAGCCATCTACTGCACCTCCCTGTGCGCCTTTGCAGCCCATGTGTCCCATCGGTTTGGCGGGAACCAAAGTGCCGCTGTGTGGCTCCAAAGGGCGCTGGGCGTTGGCTTGATTGCGTTTGGAGTCTCGCTATTTCGCCTTGAGCGCCTGCCGCTGTGACTGGTGTAACGGTTCCAGTGCAGTGTTTCACTCTCTCTGGAACATAAAACCGCACCTCTTGGATCATGGCCGCGCTGCAAATCCTCGCAAATCCTTGTGACACCAACCGGTATCGCTGTGGTTTGCGCCTTGCCCCGACCCAAAATGCATCGGTTTTTTGTCCCATCAAGAGCAAAACACTGCACTAGTCAGTAGACAATCCCTGGGTGGGATTTTTCGCGTTCAATGATCCCCTCAGCCCTAGACATTCCAACGAGACGAGAAGCCATGGCCCGAATCTATTGCATTGCCAATCAAAAAGGCGGCGTGGGTAAAACCACCTCTACAGTGAACTTGGCGGCTGGGCTCAGCCGCATTGGTCAGCGAGTGCTCCTCGTCGACCTGGACCCCCAGGGCAACGCCACCATGGGGTCAGGTGTCGACAAGCGGACCCTCCCCCTCACGGTCTATGACGTGCTCCTCGAGAACGCCACCATCACAGAAGCACGCCAGCGCAACGAGAAGGTGGGTTATGACGTCCTGGGTGCCAACCGCGAACTGGCGGGGGCCGAAATTGAATTGGTCGCGCTAGAGCGCCGCGACCAGCGGCTCAAAGCCGCCCTGCAAGCCGTAGACCACGAGTACGACTTTGTCCTGATCGACTGCCCCCCCAGCCTCAGCATGCTCACCCTCAATGGCCTGTGCAGCGCCAATGGCGTGATGGTGCCCATGCAGTGCGAATACTTCGCCTTAGAGGGCTTGAGTGACCTGGTCAACACCATCAAGCAGGTTCATGCCAACCTCAACCCTGAGCTGCAAGTGATCGGTCTGCTGCGCGTCATGTATGACCCCCGCATCACGCTTCAGCAACAAGTGAGTGATCAGCTCAAGGCCCACTTCGGCGACAAGGTATTCGACACCGTCATCCCCCGCAACGTGCGCCTGGCCGAGGCCCCCAGCCACGGGCTGCCTGGGGTGATATTCGACCCCACCTCTAGAGGTGCGGTAGCGTTCATCGAGTTTGCCAAAGAACTGGTCAAACGCGTCAACAGCGACCCGCTCTTCATGCCCCGCGCCAAAACAAAGCGAAGCACTGAGCCCGCCTCAAAGAAGGCCTCAGCGAAAGCAGCCCCTCAACAAGCCTGAAGTAAGCGCACACTTATACAAGTGTCTCCCTCACAACCCCTGGCTTTCTTGCAGGCCCAGATGAACGTTCATCGCTTGCACCGCTGCGCCACTGGCCCCCTTACCCAGGTTGTCCAGGCGCGCCATGAGCACCACTTCGCCGGGTGGCGTCTGTTCGTTCGCGAACACAAAGATGTCCACCCGGTTGGTGTCATTGCAGCCCTGCACCTCAAAAAAGCCCGCCTCAAGCGTGGCTGGGTCGTTCAGGGGCATGACGCGAACAAAGGGCTCGCCGGCGTAACGCTGCGCCAGGGTGCTGTGCAGGCGCTCGGCCGTCATACCCACCCCCAGGGTCGACAGATGCAAGGGCACACTTACATTCAAACCCTTGTAAAACGGGCCCACGATGGGCACGAAGATGGGTTTGGTGGTCAAACTCGTGTGGGCCATCATCTCGGGGATGTGCTTGTGGGACAAGCCCAGCGCGTAAGGGCGCGGCGCAGCCAGCAGCTGCCCCTGCCCACCCGGGTCAGCCAGGGCCGCCTCGTACTGCTCAATCATCTTCTTACCGCCCCCCGAATAGCCGGTGAGCGATGTGGCCGACACGGGGGTACCCGCTGGAACGCAACCCGCCTCCACCAAAGGCCGCATCAGCAGGATGAACGCACTCGCATGGCACCCCGGGTTGGCAATGCGCGTCGATTCACGCAGCCTTTGACGCTGAGTGAGCGCCAACTCCGGCATTCCAAACGCCCAGGCGGGGTCGGTTCGGTGGGCTGTGCTGGCGTCGATCAGGCAGGTGTTGGGGTTGGACACCCAGGAAGCCGCCTCCTGGGCCGCTGCGTCGGGCAAACACAAAAAGGCTATGTCGGCCGCATTGAGCAGCTTGGCGCGCTCAGAGGGGTCTTTGCGCTTGTCCAAATCGATTCTCAACACCTCGATGTCCGAACGCTTCGCCAAGTACTCATGAATCCGCAACCCGGTGGTGCCCTCTTGCCCATCAACGAAAACGCGGTATGCCATCGAGCTTCTCCCAAAAATAACAAAGAGCGAAGAATACGTCAGACATGAACGCTCCCCAAGCCCCCCGCCGTATCCTCAGCCTGCCTGGCTGGCGAGGCTCCGATGAGCGACACTGGCAGACCCTCTGGGAGGCCCAGCACGGCCACCTGCGCGTGGAACAATCTGACTGGGAGTGGCCTCGCCGTGGCGACTGGATGGCCCGCCTCGACGAAGTGATCAGCCAAGACACCGCCCCCACCGTGCTGGTCGCTCACAGCCTGGGCTGTCAGCTGGTGGCCTCCTGGGCAGCGCACTCCAAGCTCAGCACCCGCGTCTGCGCCGCTTTGCTGGTGGCCCCCGCCGACACGGAGCGCGAGGACCTGCCGCCCCAGCTCTTCAACTGGCGCCCCATCATTCGCCAGGCCCTGCCTTTCCCAAGCTTGGTGGTCGCCAGCCCCAACGATCCCTACTGCCAATGGGAGCGCGCGGTTGAGCTCGCCTCAGGCTGGGGCAGCCAGATCATGAACATCGGGGATCAGGGTCACCTCAACAGTGACTCAGGTCTTGCCGACTGGCCGCAAGGCCTTTTGTTGCTCGATGGTTTTTTGCAGTCTTCCCTGGTGTCGTGTCAAGGCCCAAATGCCGCTTGTTCGCTGGCCCTCAAACCCGATGGCGGCGCGATCAAACGACATTTGAGCCTTGACACGACACCAGAATCCTTCGCCCACTGAAAACTCACCACATGGTCACCAAAAAACCCAAAGGCCTCGGCCTCGGCCTTGAAGCTCTGCTTGGCCCCAAAGTGAAAGAAGAGCCCCCCAAGCCGGCGGCAGCACCCGCCGCCCCCGAGCGGCCCAACTCGCTCAAGCTCTCGCAGCTGCAGCCTGGCAAATACCAGCCGCGCACACGCATGGATGAGGGCTCGCTCTATGAGCTGGCTGAGAGCATCAAGGCTCAAGGCATCATGCAGCCCATTTTGGTGCGGCCCGTGGGCAAGGGCAGCAACGGCCAAACGCAGTACGAAATCATTGCGGGTGAGCGGCGCAGCAAGGCCGCCAAACTGGCCGGCCTGGATGAGGTTCCAGTGCTGGTCAAGGAGGTCCCGGATGAGGCCGCCGCGGCCATGGCCTTGATTGAAAACATTCAGCGTGAAGACCTCAACCCCCTCGAAGAAGCTCAGGGCATCAAGCGCCTCACGCTCGAGTTCGGCCTCACGCACGACCAGGCCGCGCAGGCGGTGGGCCGCTCTCGCAGCGCCACCACCAACCTGCTGCGCCTGCTCAACTTGGCAGACCCCGTGCAGACCATGCTGATGGCCGGCGACCTCGACATGGGGCATGCACGTGCCTTGTTGCCACTCAATGGCGCCCAACAGATTCAAGCCGCCTCCGAAATCGCTGCCAAAAAGCTCAGCGTGCGTGAGGCTGAGCGACTGGTCTCGAGGCATCAACTGGCACCCAAGAAGTCAGCCCCCACATCGTCGGCAGCGGCAGGCGCTTCGCGTGACAAACCCAAAGACCTGGTTCGCATTGAGCAAGCGCTCTCTGACGCCTTGACCGCAGCCGTCGAGATTCGCGTCAAGAAACGCACCTCTCGCGGCGAGCAAGGCGAGGTGGCGATCTCCTTTGGGTCCCTTGAAGAGCTCAATGGCCTGCTGGATCGATTGGGCCTGACGGCGCACTAAAGCGCGTCGTAGCTGAGGGGCCATCACACCAGCCAACCCTGTGCGCTGTGCGGCCCCTTCTGTGGCGCGTTTGCGCGTTACATCTCGAATAGCTTTTTTTCCGAGACGCCCGGAACTTTCTGACAAGCCCGAAGCACCAACCTCGCACCTTTGACAAGGTGTGCTCAAAGCAACAAGATCGCAATTTCCAACAAAATATCCTCGAAAGAACCCTACTTTTTTAACGCTTCTTGGAGTATGTTGGAACCAAAGTTGCAGCAAATTGGGGGTGTGAAAACGCCCGCCTCAAAAATGGCGTTGACCGACTGATCGATTGATCGATTGAATTTTCTGATTTGAGTAGGAAAGCTCTGATGGAGCCCCGGGTAACGGACTTCATCAGAGCTTCCCCCGACGGTGGAAGGCGAGGCCTGAAAGGGCCCCGTCTCGTATCGTGACCAATCAGGAGATCAGCATGGACGTCATCAGCAATTTCGCCGCTCGCTTCGATCGCACCCGCGAAGAAGAAATGTCTCTCGAGGAATACCTCGCAGAGTGCAAACGCAACCCCATCACCTACGCCACCGCGGCCGAGCGCATGCTCAAAGCCATCGGTGAGCCGCAAAGCATTGATACCCGCAACGACCCGCGCTTGTCGCGCCTCTTTGCGAACAAGGTCATCAAAATCTACCCCGCCTTCGCCGAGTTCTACGGCATGGAAGACGCCATTGAACAAGTGGTGAGCTACTTCCGCCACGCGGCCCAAGGCCTGGAAGAGAAGAAGCAAATCTTGTATTTGCTGGGCCCTGTGGGTGGCGGCAAGAGCTCCATCGCTGAGCGGCTCAAAGCCCTGATGCAAGAAGTGCCCTTCTACGCCATCAAGGGCTCGCCGGTGAACGAGTCGCCTCTGGGCATTTTCAATCTTGAAGAAGACGGCCCCATCCTCGAGAAAGAGTACGGCATTCCACGCCGCTACCTCAATCGCATCCTCAGCCCCTGGGCGCTGAAGCGCCTCGATGAGTTCGGTGGTGACATCCGCAAGTTCCGAGTAGTGAAGCGCTACCCCTCCGTGCTCAAACAAGTGGGCATTGCCAAGACCGAGCCAGGTGATGAAAACAACCAGGACATCTCGGCCCTGGTGGGCAAGGTCGACATCCGCAAGCTCGAAACCTATGCGCAGGACGACCCCGACGCCTACAGCTTCTCGGGTGGCCTGTGCCTGGCCAACCAAGGCCTGCTGGAGTTCGTGGAAATGTTCAAGGCCCCCATCAAGGTGCTGCACCCCCTGCTCACCGCCACCCAAGAAGGTAACTTCAAGGGCACAGAAGGCTTCGGTGCAATTCCCTTTGATGGCGTGGTCCTCGCCCACTCCAACGAGAGTGAATGGAAGGCTTTTCGCAACAACAAAAACAACGAAGCTTTCCTGGACCGCATCTACATCGTCAAGGTGCCCTATTGCCTGCGCGTCTCTGAAGAGGTCAAGATTTACGAGAAGCTCTTGCGCGGCTCCTCATTGGCGGGTGCCACCTGCGCACCGGGCACCTTGAAAATGATGGCCCAGTTCGGCGTGCTCACGCGCTTGAAAGAGCCCGAGAACTCGAGCCTCTATTCCAAGATGCAGGTCTATGACGGCGAGAACCTCAAAGACACCGACCCGCGCGCCAAGAGCTACCAGGAGTACCGCGATTACGCTGGTGTTGACGAGGGCATGACCGGCATCTCCACTCGCTTCGCTTACAAGATTTTGAGCAAGGTCTTCAACTTCGACAGCACCGAGGTCGCCGCCAACCCGGTGCACCTGATGTATGTACTGGAGCAGCAAATCGAGCGTGAGCAGTTTCCCGCAGAGACCGAGCAGCGCTACCTGGCCTACATCAAAGAGCACCTGGCGGTGCGCTACGCTGAGTTCATCGGCAAAGAGATTCAAACCGCCTATCTCGAGAGCTACAGCGAATACGGTCAGAACATTTTCGATCGCTATGTCACCTACGCAGACTATTGGATCCAGGACAACGAATACCGCGACACCGACACCGGTGAGGTCTTCGACCGCGCCGCCTTGAACGCCGAGCTCGAAAAAATCGAGAAGCCCGCTGGCATTTCGAACCCCAAAGACTTCCGCAACGAGATCGTCAACTTCGTGCTGCGTGCAAGGGCCAACAACGCTGGCAACAACCCCGCCTGGACCAGCTACGAGAAGCTGCGCACCGTGATCGAAAAGAAGATGTTCTCGAACACCGAGGAGCTTCTGCCAGTGATCAGCTTCAACGCCAAAGCCAGTGCCGACGAGGCCAAAAAGCACGAGGACTTCGTCACCCGCATGGTGGCCAAGGGCTACACCTCGAAGCAGGTTCGGCTGTTGTGTGAATGGTATTTGCGAGTTCGCAAGAGCTCTTAAAAGGCGACCCAACCGCCAGGAAGTGGAGGACGCATGTTGCAAATCATTGATCGTCGCCTCGCCGGAAAAAACAAGTCCATCGGCAACCGTGAGCGCTTCCTGCGTCGTCACAAGGAACAGATTCGCGAAGCCGTGAAGCGTGCCGTCGACGGCCGCGGCATTCGTGATCTGGCCCAAGGAGAAGACATCCACATCCCCAAGCGAGACATCTCTGAGCCGGTGTTTCGCCATGGGCAAGGTGGCAAGCGCGAGATGGTTCACCCGGGCAACCGGGAGTATGTTCGGGGCGACCGCATCGATAGGCCCAAGGGTGGACAAGGCAAAGGCGGTGGCCAGGCCAGTGACACCGGTGAAGGTGATGACGACTTCGTCTTTCACCTCAGCAAAGAAGAGTTCATGCAGGTCTTCTTTGATGACCTGGCCCTGCCCAACCTGGCACGCACCACGCTGGCCGAAACGCCTGAGTTCAAGACCCACCGCGCTGGCTACAGTTCAGACGGCACCCCCGCCAACCTGCACATCGTGCGGTCCATGCGCGGTGCCATCGGCCGCCGCATTGCGGTGGGCAGCGTAAGCCGCGGCAAACTGCATGCGTGTGAGGAACAACTGGCCGCGCTGCTGGCGCAGCCAAATCCTCCAGCCGAAGAAATTTTGATCCTCGAAAAAGAAATTGCGGTGCTGCGCAACCGGCTCGACAAAATCCCCTACCTGGACCCCATCGACCTGCGCTACCGCAGCCGCGTGCGTGTGCCCCAGCCAACCTCCAAGGCCGTGATGTTTTGCTTGATGGATGTCTCAGGCTCCATGGACGAAGCACGCAAGGACCTGTCCAAACGATTCTTCATTCTGCTGTACCTGTTCCTCACGCGGCACTATGAACGCATCGAGATCGTGTTCATTCGCCACCACACGCAGGCCCAGGAAGTGGATGAGCAGAACTTTTTTCACTCCACCGAAACCGGCGGCACCGTGGTCTCCAGTGCCCTGGTTTTGATGGACGAAATCGCACGCGCACGCTACCCCACCGCGGAGTGGAACATCTACGGCGCACAAGCCAGCGATGGCGACAACTGGCACCACGACAGCGGCCGCTGTCGCGAGCTGCTGGAGAACAACATCCTGCCCTTGTGCCGCTACTTTGCTTACGTTCAAGTGGCCGAAGAAGAGCAAAGCCTGTGGGATGAATACGCAGCCCTGGCCAAGGAAACCAAGGGCTTCGCAGTGCGTAAAGCCATCGATGCAGCCCAGATCTACCCGGTGTTTCGTGATCTGTTCAAGAAAGAGGGGGCGCCCAAATGAACCATCGTGTCGAACCTCCTTGGGGCACGGAGCGCCGTAAAGGCCAAGCCCCCGGCAAGCAGCACCGCAGAGCCGCAGACTTGGTGGTGCCACCGCGCTCCCACGAGCCCCTGCCCTCGCCCAGCGACTGGACCTTTGAGCTGATTGAGCGCTACCACGAGGTGATCCGGCAAACCGCCGAGCGCTTCGGCCTGGACACCTACCCCAACCAGCTCGAAATCATCACCGCCGAGCAAATGATGGACGCCTACGCCTCGGTGGGCATGCCGGTGAACTACCGCCACTGGAGCTACGGCAAAGAGTTCATCTCGACCGAGAAAAACTATCGCCGCGGCCACATGGGCCTGGCCTATGAAATTGTCATCAACTCCAACCCCTGCATCAGCTACCTGATGGAGGAGAACACCTTGGCCATGCAAGCCTTGGTGATTGCGCATGCGGCCTACGGCCACAACAGTTTCTTTAAAGGCAACTACCTCTTTCGCATGTGGACCGATGCCTCGTCCATCATCGACTACCTGGTGTACGCCAAGAACTACATCGGCAGCTGCGAAGAGCGCTATGGCATCGACACCGTTGAAGAACTGCTCGACAGCTGCCACGCCCTCATGAACCACGGCGTTGACCGCTACCGGCGTCCCAGCCGTAAGTCGCTGGCCCAAGAGCTGTCA
>CANHBY010000017.1 GCA_947458895.1 Burkholderiales bacterium
AATCGCGAATTGTAGGTGGCTCGGCTGGGTCGGGGTTGCGTGGCTCAGAAGCCAGCGTCCACGAGCTCTGCTGCGCGCAGCAGAGCTCGTGCCTTGGCCTCGGTTTCTTGCCACTCAAGTTCGGGCACAGAGTCGGCCACTACGCCAGCAGCGGCCTGCACATAGAGCGTTTGATCAACGATGATCCCGGTGCGAATGGCGATCGCCAAGTCCATGTCGCCGGCGTAACTCAAATAGCCGCAGGCGCCGCCATAGATGCCCCGCTTAACGGGTTCGACCTCATCGATGATTTCCATGGCACGAACCTTTGGCGCACCGGTCAGGGTGCCGGCAGGAAATGTGGCTTTGAGCACATCAAGGTTGCTCAGGCCGTCCAGTAGCAGGCCCTCCACGTTGCTCACGATGTGCATCACATGGGAGTAGCGCTCAACGACAAAGGCCTCCGTGACTTTGACGCTACCGGTTTGGGCGATGCGGCCGATGTCGTTGCGAGCCAAGTCGATCAGCATCAGGTGCTCGGCGCGCTCTTTAGGGTCAGCCTGCAACTCGGCCTCGAGGGCTCGGTCATGCTCGGGCGTCGTGCCGCGGGGCCGGGTGCCAGCCAGGGGGCGAATGGTGACCTTCTCACCTTCTGCGGTGTGTTCCTGCCGCACCAGAATCTCCGGCGAGGCGCCAACGATATGAAAGTCGCCCATGTCGTAGTAATACATGTAGGGTGAGGGGTTGAGGCTGCGAAGCGCGCGATAAAGGCTCAGTGGGCTGGCGGTGAAGGGGCGGTGCAGTCGTTGGCCCACCTGCACTTGCATCATGTCGCCAGCGGCGATGTACTCTTTGGCGCGGTGCACAGCAGCGAGGTAATCATCTTTGGCAAACGAGCGCACCACGGCTTGGGGCTGCCCTGCTGACACGGCGGGTGTGTTGCAGCCCTGCCGCAAGCTCTGGGCCAGGGTCTCCAGGCGCGCCTGAGCTGTGGCGTATGCGCCCGGCGTAGAGGGGTCAGCATAAACAATCAATTGCAAGCTGCCTGCCAAGTTGTCAATGACGGCCAATTCTTCGCATTGGAGCAAGAGCACATCAGGGGTGGGTAGCCCACCGCTGAGCGGGCACTCAGTGAGTTTGGGCTCAATGTAGCGAACTGCGTCGTAACCGAAATACCCCGCCAAGCCGCCGCAGAAGCGGGGCAATCCCGGCTGCAACGCGACCTTGAAACGTTTTTGGTATTCAGCAATAACGTCTAAGGGATTGCCCGGCACGGTTTCCACCACCGATCCATCAACCAAGACCTCGGTCAGCATGCCCGTGGCGCGCAGCCAGGTGCGCGCTGGCAAGCCGATGAATGAGTAGCGCCCGAAGCGCTCACCACCCACCACCGACTCCAGCAAAAAGCTGCGCCGAGCAGATTCACCCAGCCCCACCAGCTTGAGATACACCGATAGCGGCGTATCCAGATCGGAAAATGCCTGGCGAATCAGCGGAATGCGGTTGTAGCCCTGGGCCGCCAGTTGTTTGAATTCAGTTTCTGTGATCACGGGTTGAAGACCTCCACAGGCAATGGTAGCCGGGCTCGGGGCATGTTTCGCCGAATGGATCGTCGCAAGGAAGCGATCCGGCACTCAAAACGGCGATCTTCAGCTCAGCGTCGATAGCTCAGCATCCGCCCGCTGTAGGCCTCCCGCTGGACGGTGGGGGGCACATTCAGGTGTTCCTCTTGCAGATCAAATCCCAAGGCTTTCATGTGCCGGTTGAAGGCCGATCGGTTGCCACGGTTGGGGTCTACCAGCCAGACCTCTGCCTGGGGTTGCGCGTGGCGCTCAATGAACCCCGCCAAAACACCCCGTTCATCGCGCTCGTAAAGTAGATCGCTGCCGATCAGTAAATCGAATTGCCCCTCCAACGCCCCAGAGGCTTGCACCTCAAAGGGCACGCCCTCCGAATCCAGGGGTGACCACTGGGCATGGCCATAGGGCATGGGTGGCAGATTGTTGAGGCGTAAGTTCTCTTGAAGGAAGCTGGCTGCCAAGGGGTGGCAATCGGTGGCTGTGACCTCGGCGCCACGCCGGTGACCAACGAGGCTCGCCAGCGCCAAGCCGCAGCCCATCTCCAAAATGCGCTCGCCCTGACGCACCGGGTGCTGCGCCATGCGAGCCGCCAACTGGTGACCCGAAGGCCAAAGTAGGCCAAACAGTGGCCATGTGGCCGACGAGATACCCTGGCGCAAGGCCTCACCTAAAGGATCCGAAAACTGCTGCCGGTCGAGGAGCGATCGGATGTGTAAATCGGCGCATCCTGGTACCTGAATCAGCTCAGATTTGAGGTCGTAGCCCGGCGTCGGGGCGCCAAAAGACGCTTCCCTCGTTGAAGAGCTGGGCATGGGATCCTTCGGTTGGAAAGTCCAAGTATGGGGCCTGCCCGCTGAACCCTGCGCCGTCCGAGTCTGTAGCATGCTGACTCATTCAGCCCTGACACGACACTAAGCTGATGCCCAGCCTGACAGAGAGAACTCACATGCTCCGTATCACCACCGCCCAACTCAATTACACCGTCGGCGACATCGAGGGAAATGCGCAAAAGATGATCGACGCGGCCTCGCAAGCTGCTGCACAGCAGGCCGATCTGGTCGTGTTTTCGGAATTGTCGTTGTGTGGGTATTACCCGGGTGATTTACTGGAGGAGGCAGGCTTCATGTCTCGCATCGAGGCCGGTTTAAGCGCACTCCAACAAGCCTCCTTGAAGTGGCCTGAGCTGCACTGGGTTTTAGGTGCGCCATTGCCCAACGAGGGGCCGGGCAAGCGGCTGCACAACGCGCTCGTGGTGGTGAACGCGGGTGAAATCGTTCTCACCTACGCCAAACAGTTGCTGCCGACCTACAACATTTTTGATGAGCGTCGGCATTTCGAGCCGGGGCCCGATGTGGCCCGCGTGCTCCGCGTGGGCACTACTCAGGTCGGCCTGCTGATCTGCGAAGACGGCTGGAACGACGACGAGCGAGACTACCCCGTCAACCCCTTCAAAAGGCTAAAGGACGCCTCCCCCGACTTGGTGATTTCGATCAACGCCAGCCCCTCGAACATTGGCAAGCGAGACCAGCGCCACGAAGTGTTCCAGAAGGCCAGCGCACGCTACAACCTGCCTATCTTGTTTGTGAATCAAATCGGCGGCCAAGACCAGTTGGTGTTTGATGGGGCATCGTTCGCTGTCGAGCCTGAACGCGGGCTGGTATTTGAGGCGCGGCGATTTGTGGAAGACGTGTGTACCTTGCGCTTTTGCGCCGGCCGATTCATGGGCGCCAGCGAGGCCCCGCAAGATCAGCTGGAGCGTGTGGATCCGGCAGGCCTGCCGAAGATGGCTTTCTATCAGGCGCAAATCGTGCTGGGCATTCGGGATTACGCACGCCGCTGTGGCTTCAAGAAAGCCTTGGTGGGCTCCTCGGGGGGCATTGACAGCGCCCTCACACTGGCCCTGGCTGTGCAGGCTCTGGGCGCAGACAATGTGGCTGCCGTGACCATGCCATCGGTGTTCTCGTCGGCCGGCTCGGTGGATGACTCGGTGGCGCTTTGCCGCAATCTGGGCATCACCCTGCACACCCACCCCATCGCCGAATTGGTCGACACCTACAGCCGCCAGTTCCACGCCAGCTTCGGTCATCCTCTGCGCGGCTTGGCCCTTGAGAATCTGCAAGCCCGCGTGCGAGGAACAGCCTTGATGGCCTATTCCAACAGCTTTGGTCACTTGCTGCTGACCACTGGCAACAAGTCAGAGATTTCGGTCGGCTACTGCACGCTCTATGGCGACACCAACGGCGGCCTCGGCCCCATCGGCGACCTCTACAAAACAGAAGTGTTTGCCTTGTCGACCCACCTCAACGAGGCCGCAGGTCGAGAGCTGATCCCCCAAGCCATCATTGACAAGCCGCCCTCGGCCGAGCTGGCTCCCGGCCAGAAAGATACCGACAGCCTGCCCCCCTATGATGTGCTGGATGAGATCCTCAAAGTGCTCATCGAAGGCCCCCGCCTCGCACTGCAAGAGTTTGAAGAAGCCACGGCCTTCGTAGCCAAGCTGCAAGCGAAACCAGAGGGTCAGGTCTTGATCGAGCGCTTGCGCGGCATGATCGCCAGAAATGAATACAAACGCCGGCAAGCTCCGCCCATCGTGCGGGTGCGGGCGCGAGCTTTTGGCACCGGTCGGCAAATGCCGATCGCGGCCAAATATGTGTGAGTCAACGACTTCTATCAAGACTTGACCCCAATGACATACCGCCACGCATACGACATTGCGGTCTTCGTCGGCCGTTTCCAGCCTTTTCACAACGGCCATCTGGCCGTGCTGCGGCGTGCCTTGCAAGAGGCCTCACTTTGCGCGGTGGTGCTGGGCTCAGCCCATCAGGCGCGCACCCCCAAGAACCCCTTCACCTGGCAAGAACGCGCCGAGATGATCCGTCAAGCCCTGCCAGAGGCCGACCGTGATCGCTTGCAATTTGTGCCCATCCGCGACTACTACAACGAGACCCGCTGGGCTCAGGCCGTTCGCGGCGCCATCGCCGACCTGGCCGTCCACGCCCAGATCCCCACCGCCCGCATCGCCATGCTGGGCCATGTCAAAGATGCTTCCAGCAGCTATCTGCGGAGCTTCCCTGGCTGGCATCTCATCGCTCTAGACCGGCTTCACACGGCAGACGCCACCCCGTTGCGCGAGGCCTTGTTTGCCCATACGGGGCAGTCTCTGGAGCCTGCACTCGTCGCGCTCGCCGACCAGGTTCCCCCAAGCACCCTGACATTCCTTCGATCATGGTCGTGCACGCCGTTTTTGCATGATCTGGCCGAAGAATGGCAACAGCTTTGCACTGAAAAGGCCCTGTGGGCCCACGCGCCTTATCCCCCGGTGTTCGTGACTGTAGACGCCGTCGTTCAATGCCAGGGTCATGTGCTCCTGATTCAACGAGGCCATGCCCCCGGCAAAGGCCTGTATGCCCTGCCGGGTGGTTTCATTGAGCAGCGTGAAACCCTCTTTCAAGCGGCCCTGCGTGAACTGAGCGAGGAAACTCACCTGGCACTGTCACCGCAGCTAATGCAAGCAGCCCTGCGCCGCGTGACCGTCTTTGACCACCCCGACCGCAGCCAACGTGGCCGCATCATCACTCATGCGCATTACTTCGACCTTGGCGTCCAAGATCTGCCTGAAGTGAAAGCCGATGACGACGCCCAGGCTGTGTGGTGGGTCCCGATTCACCGACTGGCATCCATGGAAGACCGCTTTCAAGACGACCACTTCCACCTGCTCAATGATGTGATGGGATGAGCCTGTCGTGCTGATCCATTTAGCATCCTTGCGCTGGCAACCCGCCACGACCCCGCAGAGCCATCGGCCAGAACAAAAATGTGAAGCGCGCCGATAGGCCGGATTCTGTGCGTTGGGTTACCCCCTCGCGGGGGGCAGACCAACGTGACCGCCATTCCTCTGGGCCTTGCATCACTGCAAAGCTCGGTGCTACCTACCCGCACACTCCCCGGGCCAGATCAACGTGTGCCTATTTGGTATTGCTGCGCGTAGAGATTGCCCGTTTCACCCGAACTCAATCGGCTCGTCTCTGTTGCTCTGATCCTCACCTCACGGTGGACAGCCGTTAGCTGCTACGCTGCCCTGTGCAGTCCGGACCTTCCTCCAGTGCCACCTTTCGGCGATCGCACCAGCGGCGGTCTGGCCCGCTTCACGGCGTTATTATCCACAAGCCGGGAGTTCGGCGGCTTTCTGGCCGTATTTCTTGCCATTACCTGCGGTCCGGCGCTGCTGCAATCGCAGCATTCCTGCTTTGGCGAGGTGCCGGTGGCCGGGTCCAGGCTCAACATGCTTGCTTCTTCTAATTTTCTTCGCAACCAGTGGTCTCCCATCCTAGGCGCGATGGGGATGTCTGCCGTGCTGCACATGGCAGGCGTAATTTTGTCGATGCATCACCAGGCCCACCACTTCAGTCAGCCCGGCACGAGCTTGTCGATTTTCAGTGCGCGTTTGCAAGTGGCGCAAAGACCCACCAGGCTACAGCCATTTGCCGCGCCCAACCCCCCCCAGGGATTGACTCAACCTACCGTCCCCAAGGCGATCCCAGCACAAGCCCGAGAGGCGAAGCCTTCCCCTGTGACGACCCTCGCGGCCAGCAACAGCCAACCCGCGAGCGCTCCCACAATCTCTGATCTACCCGACCAAATCCCCTTGCCGCCAGAGCCATCGGCGCCCCAGGCGTCTGAGCCCCAGATCCTCAGCCCCTTTGCACCACTGACCTCCCAAGCGCTGGGCCGAGGTGGCTGGGGGCGCAGAAGCCGTAGAGACTTCAACTCAGAAGCCATGGCGCAGCAAGAGAATGCCGCGGCGGCCTTGCGGGCATCGGTCTACCAACGGCTGACATCCATGGCCGAAGTCATTCGCCAAAGCCAGCAAGCGGCTGAGTTCCAGTGCCGCATTCAACTCGACCCCATCAATCTACGAGGGCAGCTCAGTTGCAATCCCGCATCGCTGGAGGGCCAGGCATCAAGCGCTCTACAGGGTGTTCTAGACCTTGGCGATCAGCCGACCATCACCGAAAAGCTCTGCGTGACATGGGGCGCATTCGAGGTTTTATTTGTGCCATGCGAGTTGATGGATCAAGGCGGTGACCCAGTAGAGGCTCCCTAATGGCATTGACTGCGCTAGCCGCCTGGGCTGGAGGCAGCACCAAAGGGCCTTTTTGGCCACACCCCACCAGGGTGATGATGGCCGCCAAGGCAATCATGGCGCGATGCATCCCCTGCGTCACTGTGGACATCAGCCCGCCGGATAAACTTGAATTTAATTTCATTGTGAAAAAACACCCCATGCCTGTGATGCTGACGGACTCCGAATACCACACTGCGGCCCAAGCCACGCTTGATCATATCGAAGCGCAAGTTGATCGATGGCTTGAACAGGACCTGATCGACATCGACACCCACCGAACCGGCGGCTTGTTGGAGCTGACCTTCCCTAACCGCAGCCAGATCATCATCAACACCCAGCCTCCACTGCATGAGCTCTGGGTGGCGGCAAGGTCAGGGGGGTTCCATTACAAACACATCAGCGGCGAGTGGCGCAATACGCGTGACCACTCTCCTCTGCTGGAGGCTCTCTCCGCCTGCGCCAGTGAACAAGCTGGCATCGCCCTGGTGTTCTAAGGGGCCGTTAATGGGGGGCAACCCCAACGACTGCCACAGTCGCTGGGATTGCCACCAGTCATCAGATCCGCCCCCCTGGCTCAGAAGACGATCTCGTTCAGCGCGAGAAAAGGTCCAAAATACTTCGACGCTCGTCTTCCTCTGGAGGTTCGGCGGCAGGCGCGTCTCGGTTTTCATTGGTTCCCAGATTCGTGACGCCTTGGTTTCGAGTGAACTCCTCAAAGAACCACTCGCCATTGACATTCACAACACCCTCCGGCGCGGTCGGCTCTGATACCGGAACCCCCTTGAGCGCCACCGCCATGAAGTCGATCCAGATGGGTAACGCAAGCCCACCACCTGTTTCCCTGTCACCCAGTTTCCTCGGGATGTCATAGCCCACCCAAGCTACCGCGACCAAGCTACGTTGGTAGCCCGCAAACCAGGCATCATTGGAGTCATTGGTCGTGCCGGTCTTGCCGTACAAATCGGTGCGCTTCAGTGCCGCGGAAGCGCGTGCTGCTGTCCCTGAGCGGGTTACTTCTTGCAAAAGGCTGTTCATGATGAATGCATTTCGCGCATCAAGAGTGCGCGATGATTCGTTCGTTTTGGAGGGCGGAAACTCGTTCAAAACTCGGCCGCTGGAGTCCGTGATTTTGCTGATGAGTATGGGCGTTACGCGGTAGCCGCCATTGGCAAACACCGAATAGGCTGAGGCCATTTGCAGCGGTGTTACCGAGCCCGCTCCAAGGGCCATGGTGAGGTAAGCAGGATGCTTCCCGGGCTCAAAACCGAAGCGACCAATCCAAGTCTGTGCGTACCCTGGGCTGATTGCATTCAGGACCCGAATCGAGACCATGTTTTTGGACTTGGCCAGCGCACGTCGCATGGTCATGGGGCCCTCAAAAGTGCCATCGTAGTTCTTCGGCTCCCAGGGCCTGCCCCCGGTTATTCCGGGGCCAAAAAATAGCGGCGCGTCATTGATGACAGTCGCAGGGGTGAAGCCCTTTTCCAGGGCGGCAGAGTAGATGAATGGCTTGAAGCTCGAGCCAGGTTGCCGCCAAGCTTGAGTCACATGGTTGAATTTGCTCTTGGAATAGTCAAACCCACCCACCATGGCCCGAATGGCGCCCGTTTGAGGATCCAGTGCAACGAAGGCTCCCTCCACCTCAGGCAACTGGGTGATGGCCCATTCCGTCCGATTGAGTTTCACCAAGCGAATGATCGACCCCACCTTGATCTGAACGTTCGGATTTCCCTGTTTGGACAGACCTGAAGCCACAGGCTTGAGCCCATCGCCCACAACGGTCACTGAGTCCCCGTTTTGCAACACGGCCACGACCTTGCGTGGATTGAGCTCAACGACCACCCCAGCGCGCAGATCGTCGTTGTCAGGGTGGTCACTCAAAGCCTCACCAATCCTGCTGTCCCAATCCTTCGGATTTGGGGGTAGCTCCACAAAATCCTCTGGCCCCCGATAAGCTTGGCGACGCTCGTAATCCATGATCCCCTTGCGCAGTGCTCGGTAGGCTGCAGCCTGCTGCACTGAGTCGATCGTGAGATAGGCATTCAGGCCCCTCGAGTATGCAGCCTCGCCGTATTGGTTGAAGATCAGCTGCCTTGCGGTCTCGGTTGAGTACGCAGCATGGTTGAGGTTGTCCTGACTATCGCGGTACTTCAAGGGCTGAGCCTTGGCCTCATCATGCTCGGCTGGAGTGATGAAACCGTTTTCAAGCATGCGCTCAATGATGTAGAGCTGCCGGCGAGTCGCGCGCTTTGGGTTTGCCAATGGGTTGTAAGCAGAGGGCGCCTTTGGCAGGCCTGCCAGCATCGCAGCCTCCGCAACAGTCACATCCTTCAGGGGCTTGCCAAAGTAAATTTCACAAGCCGAAGCAAACCCATAGGCATGCTTCCCCAGGAAGATCTGGTTCATATAGACCTCCAGAATCTGATCCTTGGACAGCTGTTGCTCGATCTTCAGTGCCAGCAAAATTTCATAAATCTTTCGGGTGAAGGTTCGCTCACTGGACAAATAAAAGTTCCGAGCCAACTGCATGGTGATGGTCGATGCCCCCTGGCTGCGCGTCTCGCCGAGGTTCGACAAGCCTGCCCGCACGATCCCCACATAATCCACGCCGCTGTGTTGATAGAAGCGCGAGTCCTCAATGGCCAGCACAGCATCCTTCATGACTTTCGGGATCTGTGCTGAAGGAGTGAACAGCCGCCTTTCCTCTCCGAACTCTCCCAGCAGTATGTTGTCGCTGGAATAGATGCGCATGGGCAACTTGGGCCGGTAATCGGTGAGTCCTCCGATGTCTGGAAGGTTCCTGTTGGCCACCACCAGGGCCATGAGCAGGACCATCACGCCGGCAACCAGCCCAGCTGTCAACAAGCCAACCGACCAAAGCAATAGTTTGGTCCCTCTGTGCAGCCAACTGGCAGGGGAAGGGCGGCGATTGTTTGGCGCGCCAGTTTGTTTCGGTGGGCTCATGAGGTATCCAAGTTTGCTGACAATTATCCTTAAAACAGCCGTCCTTGGTCTGGGGTGCGGACACGGTTCAGGAGAAAGCCGACCAGCCTGTCTAGGGCGTGTCATCAATCATCTGACCCCTGCGTGGACGGCACAAAGGGCGCAATCGAGGCGCAAAGCGCAGACGTGGTGGGTGCTCACCT
>CANHBY010000018.1 GCA_947458895.1 Burkholderiales bacterium
GTGGCGCGCTCGCTCGGCCTGCGCGTCGTGGCTGAAGGGGTCGAGAACTTGCTGCAGATGACATCACTGAGCCGCATGGGCTGCATGGTGATGCAAGGGTTTTTGATCAGTCGCCCTCATCCGCCTGAAGAAATTGAGCGATGGATAAATGAGGTCGTGCTACCCAAGAGCGCCCCCTGGATTGGCATCGTCGGCGAGGAGGTCGGTGAGCTTGAGCCAAGTGCTTTGCTGGCTTCTCGATTGCCCCAGGCTGTTTAACGCGTGAAGTTGAATTGAAGAGGTGTTGGTCATGGCAACAAGGCGAAGTCCCGTCACAAACCCCGCAGCCAAGTCGGTGGCTAAGCCTCCTCCTGCTGCGCCAGCCCAGGCCAGATCTGCTGAGAAGTCGCCGGTGCTTCCACCTGCCAATGCATCTCCCGCAGCGGGCAAGCCAGTAGCGCCCGTGCGAGGGCAGGCCAGCCCGATCCATGCGCCAGCGGCCAAATCCAAATCAGCCCCGACCGCTCAGGCCAAGCCCGGAGCCGGCGATGCGCCTGTCAGTGCCGCGACTTCTGAATCATCGGAGTCTCAATCGAGCCGTTTGGCAAAGGCTGCTTTGCACCGCCTGGTTCTTGAAAAAACTGAGCCTACGCCAGACAATTTCGCACGCGCCTACCAGCGAGAAGCCGGTGCTGAGGGTGCATCGGTGTTGTCTGAACGTCCGAAGCGGTTGATTGAAAAACTGGCCGCCCGCGCCTTCTCCAGCCATAAGGCGGGTGTGAGCTCGGATGTCGCCAAAGCCATGGCCGAAGGGCGTTGGGACACGGCTGATCGCCTGCTCAGCACACCAGACGATGGCGCAGCACCCTGGGTTGACCTGATGGATCGGTTGGTTCGTGGTCTGGAGCGCGGTGGCAAGCAATGGACCTCTGCCCGCAAAAAAGACAGCCTGCAGCGCGTACTCTCCGGCAGCCGGGGCGATGCTGCCAAGCTTCAACAGCGGTTGGGGCAGTTGCTCACCAGCTGGGAAACTGACAAACCGCTTGAATCGGCGGAGCTGGCTGAGAATGAGGCCTCGACGGCAACCGACCCCGCGCATGCCATCGAAGCCCTTCAGGGCACAAGGGCAGCATCTCACCACGAAGCATCCGACTTTGACGCGGAGAAGTCGGCTCGAACGCAGGAGCCTGACGATTTGGTGCCGGCCTGGAACTTGTCGGTGGGCGCTTTGGGTGCTTCGGTCGAGGTGGCGCTTCCCGCCGCAGAAGTCAACAGTCAACGCCTGGCTCAAGCCATTCACGCTGCCACCCAGCGTATTCAGCGCGACGGCATATCTCAGCTCCTGGCCGACGAGGTGGCATCACTTTGTACAGAGGCTAACCGGGTGGTGCAACATCGCCACCATTTGGTGAATCAGCTCGGTAGCCTTTGCCGTGAACTCACCCTCAGCCTGACCCAGCTGACCGAGAATGACAGCTGGGTTCAGGGCCAGTGCCAGGCCATGAATCAGGTGATCGACGATGGTTTGACAGCCCGCGGCGTCAAAGCCGTTACTGAGCTGCTGCATCACACCCGTGAACATCAGGCCCGTGTTCGTGGCGAGCGTGAAAAAGCCCGTGACGCCCTCAAAGTGCTGATCAACCGAATGCTTTCAGAGCTCAGTGAATTGGGCAGTCACACAGGTCGGTTTCATGAAAGCGTCGGCCGCTATGCTGACGTGATTGACAAGGCAGACTCTCTCGAGAGCCTGGCCGGCGTGGTCCGAGAAATGGTCGAGGAAAGCCGTACGGTTCAATCGTTGGTGCAGCAAACCCAGGCGCGTTTAGAGTCGGAGCACTCCAAAGCCGATGAGCTTTCCAAGCGTGTGACTGAGCTCGAGACCGAGCTCATTCGCCTTGCGCAGGAAGTGTCCACGGATCAACTCACCCAGATCGCCAACCGCCGAGGCTTGATTGCCAGCTTCGAGATCGAACGATCCCGTTTGGAGCGCGATGGCGGTGTGCTTTGCATGGGCCTGCTCGACATTGATAACTTCAAGCGCCTTAACGACGAGCTAGGTCACAGTGCTGGCGATGAAGCCCTCAAGGCGCTGGCAGCCGTTGTGAGCAAAACTTTGCGTCCCACCGACATGGTGGCCCGCTACGGCGGAGAAGAATTTGTGGTGCTGCTGCCCAACACCCCTGTTGACGAGGGCCAGCAGATTTTGACCCGCCTGCAGCGCGCACTGACTGGCGGTCTGTTCCTGCACGAAGACAAGCAGATCTTCGTGACCTTCTCGGCAGGTGTCACGGTCTACCGCCAGGGAGAGCGAATCGAAGATGCGCTCGAGCGCGCTGACCAGGCCCTCTATGAAGCCAAACGCACAGGCAAAAACCGAACCTGCATTGGCTGAACCTAAAAACCGTACATGGATGCGCCACAGCGCTGCTCAATCGGGTGAGTAGCGCTTTCACCCAAAAGGTGAGGGTGTTCGTGTGCGAAATTCTGAGCGTTCATCAGGTGTTGTCGGCGGAAGTAAGCGGTCAACTGCGGTTGAAAGCCTGATCAGCGGCTCAAGGCCGCGGCCAGCTTGGCTTCCAGCTTGGTGTGGTCTGTAGGGCGCCAGCCAAGCTGCACGTGCAGAATCTTGCCGTCTCTGCCAATCAGCACCGCGGTGGGCATGCCTTTGATGCCGAAGCCCTTGACCGATTGCCCTTTCGGGTCAAAGGAGACCGCAAACTTGGTGGGCACCTGCTTCATAAAAGCCTCTGCGTCGTCCTGATCACCGTCCAGGTTGACGCCGACGATTTTCAAGCCTTTGGCAGCATACTTGCGGTGCATGTCGTTCATCCAGGGAAACGACTGACGGCAGGGCGCGCACCAAGACGCCCAAAAATCAAGGTAAACCACCTTGCCTGCCAACTGTGAAAGCCTTGGCGGCAGGCCTGCCCCTTCCAAATCGACGTCTGGGGCCTGCTGACCCACCTCAACGGCACGAGCAATCGAGCTCAAAAAGAAGAGCCCGATGCTCGCAAGCCTCACAGCCCTGTATCGATTTTGAGCGCTCAATTTCAGGCTCATTTGCCGCCTTCTAAGCCCTTGATCTTTAGTGTCGTGTCAGGGCTTAGGGTGATTTCAAAGAAATCAACGACTTTGATCGATTTGGCGGAAGCGGTGAGATTCGAACTCACGGAAGAGTTACCCCTTCGTCGGTTTTCAAGACCGGTGCCTTAAACCGCTCGGCCACGCTTCCTTTGAAGCACATATTGTAGTGGCTTATCGGCGCAACCCGGCCCACACCAACGAAGAGCGTGGCGCCTGAGCCAGGGTGTGACAAAGTTCTCTGTGGCTGCTTGCCAGACAGAGATGCCGCCTCTTTGACCTGCTTATCGTTCTTCAGTTTGCGCGCGATCCCTCAACAATCGATCTGTGTCACTGGCTGACATGTGGTTGGGTTGAGCCCTTTGGGCCCCCTGTCACCATGAAAGGGGTACATCGTATGAACAACCTGATTCAGAAGTTGCAAGGGTTGATAGGCGGCAATGTCAGTGGTAACGCGGCCGCTGCCAGAGGCTTGCTGGCGCCGGTGTTCATCATCATGGTTCTCTCGATGATGGTCTTGCCTTTGCCGCCCTTGGCGCTAGATGTCTTCTTCACTTTCAACATTGCGGTGGCGTTGATGGTGATGATCGTGGCGGCCTACATGGTCAGGCCGCTGGACTTTGCAGCCTTCCCCACGGTGATTCTGCTGACCACCTTGTTGCGCTTGTCCCTGAACGTAGCATCGACCCGTGTGGTGTTGCTGCACGGGCATACCGGACCTGGCGCAGCGGGTTCGGTCATCGAGTCCTTTGGGCACTTCCTGATTGGTGGCAATTTTGCGGTGGGCCTGATTGTTTTCGCCATTTTGGTGGTCATCAACTTCGTGGTGGTCACCAAGGGGGCCGAGCGTATTGCCGAAGTCGGAGCACGCTTCACCCTGGATGCCATGCCTGGTAAGCAGATGGCCATTGATGCCGATCTGAATGCGGGCCTCATCAACGAAAAAGACGCCAAGCGTCGCCGGCAAGAAGTGGGCGATGAGGCTGAGTTCTTTGGCTCAATGGATGGCGCCAGCAAGTTCGTTCGTGGTGACGCCATAGCTGGCTTGCTGATCCTTTTCATCAACATCATCGGCGGCTTCGTGATCGGCGTTCTTCAGCACGGCTTGAGCGCTAGTGATGCGGCCAGCAGTTACGTTTTGTTGGCTGTGGGTGATGCCCTGGTGGCCCAAATTCCGGCCCTGCTGATTTCTGTGGCGGCTGCGATGGTGGTCTCCCGGGTGGGCAAGGAGCAAGACGTGGGCACCCAAATTGGTGCCCAGATGTTCAGCTCGCCGCGCTCGTTGGGCATTACGTCTGGTGTGATCGCGTTGCTAGGCCTGATTCCAGGCATGCCCAACCTGGTTTTCCTGAGCATCGCTGGCGGCTTTGGCTACGCCTCGTATTGGCTCAATGAGCGCAAGAAGAAGGCCAAAACCGCGCCCCCTGCGCCGCCCCCTGTGGCTGAGCCCAATGCCGAGGCGAGCTGGGATGATCTGGTACCGGTAGACACCTTGGGCATGGAGGTCGGCTATCGCTTGATTTCTCTGGTGGATCGCAACCGTGAAGGCGATCTGCTGGCGCGCATCAAAGGTGTGCGCAAGAAGTTTGCACAGGACGTAGGATTCTTGCCCCCGCCGGTCCATATTCGAGACAACCTGGAGCTCAAACCGAGCACTTACCGCATCACTCTGCGCGGCGCGGTGGTGGGCGAGGGCGAGGCGTTTCCTGGCATGTGGCTGGCCATTAATCCGGGGGGCGCGACGGTGCAGTTGCCCGGAACCCGCACCATCGACCCAGCCTTTGGCCTGCCTGCTGTTTGGATTGAAGACCGCCAGCGGGAAAGCGCCCAAATGAGTGGATTTACGGTAGTTGATTGCTCGACTGTGGTGGCTACCCATCTTTCACACTTAATGCAAATCAACGCAGCCAAATTGCTCGGCCGCGTCGAGACTCAGCAGCTGGTAGACCACGTCTCCAAGCTGGCCCCCAAATTGATGGAAGATGTGGTCCCCAAAATGGTTGGTATTCCAGCGCTGCAGAGGGTTCTCCAACTGCTCCTTGAAGAAGGCGTACACATCCGGGATATGCGCTCCATCGTGGAAAGCCTGGCCGAGCATGCCGCGTCTGTCACCGATCCTGCCGAGCTGGCTCGTCGAATTCGAATCAGTTTGTCCTCAGCCATCGTTCAGCAGATTTATGGTGCCGTCAAAGAGCTGGATGTGATTGCACTGGATCCGGAGTTGGAGCGCCTTGTCATCCAGGCCCTGAATTCGCCCCATGGTGCTGCGCTTGACCCTGGTGTGGCTGACACCCTGACACGCCGCGCCATGGAGTCGGCCAAGCGTCAGGAAGACAAGGGGCAGCCAGCATGTTTGCTGGTGCCCGACATGATCCGTGCCCCCATGGCGCGCTTGCTGCGCCGCGCTGCGCCGCGCCTGAGCGTGCTGAGCCACAGCGAGATTCCCGAGACTCATTCGATTCGCATTGGTTCGATCATTGGGGCTGCCTCTTGAGGTGGTCACAGACTGACATTCGCTTTATTTGTGTTGGAGAAGCATCATGAACGTCAAACGCTTTACAGCCCCGAATTCTCGCGAGGCCCTCAAGATGGTGAAGGAAGCGTTTGGCAATGACGCGATCATTTTGTCAACGAAGCCTTGCTCGGTCGGGGTAGAGATTTTGGCGATGCCCCCCGAGAGTGTTGAGCAGATCGAGCGCATGGCCGCACCAAGCCCCGCACCCATCCAGCCGGCAATTCCAACTCAAGCGCCGATGGCACTCTCCAGCCAGCTTGAAGCCAGCGATTCGCCCAAGGCATTAGCCCGCGGATCTTCATCTCAAGTTTGGTCGGCCATCGCCAATGCCGCCCGCTCCGCAGTGCGCGTTGGGGAACGCCAAGAACCCTCCATGACGAAGCCCCGATCGACCAAAGCTGCGGTTGATGCCGATACCGAGCAACTCAGCACCAGCTCCTTGTCTTTCCAAGATTACGTGCGTGAACGGATGCTAAAAAAGCGCGACGCCGAAAAGAAGGCTGAGGCAGCCGCTAAGGCTGCTGAAGCCAAGGCTCAGGCCATGGCCACGGTCAATGAAGACGTCGAGCGCATGTCCATGAGCACGCTGTCGTTCCAGGAATATGCGCGTCAACGCATGATCAAGCGCCGTGAACAAGCAGCTCGCCAAGCGGCTGAGAAAGAACGGCACGAGCAAGAGAATCTGGCTGCCCAAAAAGCGGCTGCTGAACAAGCCCGCCTGGAGGCACGCTTTGAAGCCGAGCAAGCCCGCTCGATGCACTCTATGCGGTCTGCCCGAGCTGAACCTCCGATATTGCATGAGGAAGTGCCTGTTTTGGCTGACAACGCGTCCATGCGGCGCGATCAACAAGACATGCTTTCCGAGCTGAAGTCCATGAAAGGCTTGATCGAGGAGCGTTTCAGCGCCTTGGCTTTCATGGAAAAACTCCAGCGCGAACCCGCTCAGGCGAGGCTGACCCAAAAGCTGCTTGACTGCGGTTTTTCCCCAGCGCTGATCCGCAAGCTCTCGGCTGGCATGAAGTCTGATGTGGGCGATGAAACTGAATGGGCATCCACTGTACTTCAGCGTAATTTGTCATGCGCAGAAAATGAGCCAGCGCTCGAAGACCAGGGCGGCGTGTTCGCACTCATCGGTTCTACCGGTGTGGGAAAAACCACCAGCACTGCCAAGCTCGCCGCAGCCTTTGCGACCAAGCACGGTGCCTCCAATCTCGGCCTGATTACCCTTGATGCTTACCGCGTCGGTGCGCACGAGCAGCTGCGAGCCTATGGGCGCATCTTGGGTGTCCCTGTGCACACCGCCCACGACCGAGCCTCGCTTGAAGATTTGATGGATCTGCTCAGCGCCAAGAAGATGGTGCTGATTGACACCGCCGGCATGGGCCAGCGCGACTCGCGCACCAAAGATTTGCTCGAGATGCTGAGCCACCGCTCCATCAAGAAGCTGCTGGTGGTGAATGCAGCCTCTCAAGGCGAAACGATTGACGATGTGGTGATGTTCTATCGGGCCAACCAGGCGGCCGGTGTGGTGCTGTCCAAGATCGACGAGGCCGTGAAGCTAGGCCCTGCCATCGATGCCATGATCCGTCACAAGCTCAGCATTTTGGGTGTAGCCAACGGTCAGCGAGTGCCGGAAGACTGGCACCGCCTGTCTGCCCACGCTCTGGTGCAAAGAGCGCTGCGCTGCACACCATCCTCGGCCTTCCGCATGGACGCGGGTGATGTCAACCTGATTTTCGCAGCTTCCCATTCGCCGCTTTATGAGGCCCCCTTGTCTCAGGCCCATCAAGGATTCATCAATACCCCCCGTATCTGACGCATCATGAGTGGATCCCTTTCCCGTCCCATGCCGCTTGATCAGGCCTATGGTTTGCGCCGCCTGTTTGCGCACACCCAGGTGTTGTTCATCCCGGTCGTGTCAAACCCCCATTTCGCGCTGGGGGGGGTGATGCTGGAGCGCTTGTGCACGGCGTTCTCTCTGCTTGGCAAGAGAACATTGGTGATCGATGCAGCCGAGCATTCTCCTCAGCCCCACGAAATGGCCGACATCGATCTTGCTGCCTGCGTGGAAACGCTGTCGAGCGATGTGTTCTACCTCGCTGGCAGGGGGCTACCCCTTCGCTATGTCGACCCGAAGGGATCGACCGCGCCGTTTCTCGAGGCTGTTTCCCGGGCTGCCCCTCAGGCCGAGGTGGTGCTCGTGCATGCCAATGCAGTGGATTTGTGCAGGCTGTTCAGCGGCGGCGTGGCCAAGCCCCTGATGATGGCTGACGATTACCCCAACAGCGTCACTCATGCCTATGCCGCAATGAAGTTGTTGACCCAACGCGCCAACCTCAAGGTCTATGACCTTCTGCTCTGCGTCGACCCAGATTGCCCGCGAGCAGAGCGCATTGCGGTGCAGCTTGCCAGCTGTGCTGAGGATTTCTTCGGCGGTGTGTTGCGGCAAAGCGTGCGAATCGATCCTGTCTCTGCAGCGCAAGACGCTCCCGCCGAGGAGCTGATGCGCTGGGCATATTTGGTTTTGCAGGGCAGCGAAAACGATTGGGATCAGGGCGTCACAGAGTATCCCGCAGCGATTCAAAAAGAACGCGCTCAGAGCCACCGCTCTGCTGACACGTACCTCACAGCGAACTGAAGGCACATGGAGCCAAGCATGTACACAGCCAAAGGCCAACTTGATGTCAACTCTATGCTGAAGCAATATGGTCCCCTGGTGCGCCGCCTCGCCCACCAGATGATCGCCAAGCTACCCGCCAACGTCGAGCTTGATGACTTGATCCAGGTCGGTATGATCGGCCTGACCGATGCGCTCTCTCGCTTTGACGTGGGCCAGGGCATTCAATTCGAAACCTTCGCCACCACACGCATACGCGGTGCCATGCTTGACGAGTTGCGCGGCGGCGACTACCTCTCACGCGGAATTCGTAAACATCAGCGCAGCATCGAGGTTGCCGTGCACCGGGTTGAACAGCGCCTTGGGCGCCCTCCCGTCGAGAGCGAAATTGCCCGCGAAATGGGCCTGAGCCTGAGCGAATACCAAGAGCTGTTAGGCAAAGTACGCGGCACCCAACTCGTCTACCTGGAGGACATTGGGTGCGTGGGTGGGGACAACGACTACCTCGATCGCCATGAATGTAACGACGATGCGATGAGCCCCATGGAGCAACTACAAGATGACCGTATGCGCAAGGCGCTGGTGGAGGCCATCAAGGTGTTGCCCGAACGTGAATTGCAGGTCATGAGCATGTATTACGAGCAGGACATGAATCTCAAAGAGATTGCCGCCGTGCTCAAGGTGACCGAATCCAGAGTGTGCCAACTCCACAGCCAGAGCATCGCGCGGCTGCGGGTGCGTTTGCGTGACCATTGACTCTCAACTCGTGGCGCCGGCCCATAGGTCCCTCATCCCTTGGCCTGTGCCTGCACTGGCTGCTTGGCTGTGTGCATGGATCTGCTACTCGGGTGCGATCCGGTGGGGCGCCCCACTTTGGTTTTCTTTTGTGTGTGCTTGCATGACAGCTGGCATCTGGGCACTTACAGTGATCTCGCCCTGGCGACGAACATTTGTCTTGGCTGGATTTCCATTGTCCTGGTTGACGCTCGGGTTCCTCAGCGTCCAGGGCCCCATCATGTCGTTATGGTGGCTGGTTCCCTTGGCCCTTCTCTTGAGCCTTTACCCAGCTCATGCGTGGTCTGATGCACCATTGTTTCCCACACCGGCCCATGCCCTTAAGGGTTTGTCTGTGGTTGCACCATTGCCCGCGCGTGCAGCCATTCTTGATGCAGGTTGCGGCCTCGGTGCCGGGCTTCGAGCCCTGGCTGCGGAGTACCCGCAGGCATGCCTCAGCGGTTGGGAATGGAGCCGTCCACTGGCCTGGATGACCCGTTGGCGTGAGCCCTCAGTCCGTATCCGCCGCGCCGATATCTGGCAGGAGGACTGGTCTGGCTTTCAGATGGTCTACCTCTTTCAACGCCCTGAAAGCATGCCTCGTGCATTAGCCAAGGCCCAATCCGAGCTTCAGGCAGGCGCCTACTTGGTCAGCCTTGAGTTTCAGGCACGCGGCCTTAGCCCAAGCGCCAAGCTCGAAAATGTGCCGGGCAAACCAGTATGGGTTTACAGAGCACCGA
>CANHBY010000019.1 GCA_947458895.1 Burkholderiales bacterium
AATCCGCCGCCTGGTCACGCATTGAGGGGCTCTCGATGAGGGTCGCGGTGTAGCGCCGGTGAGAACAAGGTTGACAACCAAGACCTGAGGCCATCAAGCCACGCTTGAATCCATCTTCCAATGATGACAGATCGCCCATTAATGGTTCGCCACGTCACGCCATAGGGTCAAATCATCTCGCCGTCATGCAAGTAAATCCAACTGTAACCCTCCCAGACAAAGAAGTTATTCTGCTGAATCCCGAAGCAGAAAAGGTCCAGAGCTATCCATGGTTCGATTGGTTGCGCTTCGTGCTTGCCTCAGTTGTTGTGCTAGACCATGCAGGTTTCAAATTTGCCCCTTTCTTGACCGGAAATCTGGCGGTTAGCGTCTTCTTCGCACTCAGCGGGTGGCTTATTGGTGGGATTCTCTTGCGCACGGAAACCCAGGAGCTCCCCAGGTTCTTTTTCAATCGGGCCACGCGGATATGGATTCCATACTTCTTGGCAATCATATTTCTCTATGGCGCAGCTGCTCTGCGTGAGGGGGTTAATTTCTTTTGGCTTAAATATTTAGTGATGGATGTCACCTTCACACATCAGCTCTTCGCCATATTCCCAATTGCACAATTTGAGATGCCGCTGCAAGGGTCTGGAAACCAGTTCTGGAGCCTCTCGGTTGAAGAGCAGTTTTATCTGCTTTCACCGCTTGTCATGCTATTCATTCCAAAAGGAAAAACGCTGCTCTTGTGGCTACTGATTGGCATGGGGACCCTTCTACTCAGTAAGCACTGCGGGCCCATTGCTCTTGGCGTCATAGCTTCCATAATGCAACGCGACTTTGCGATCGCTCAGAAGCCCTGGGTCCGCCTTCTGGCGTTAATTCTGATCGCGGGTAGTGCCTTGGCTCTGTCTATGCCATTTGGAGATAAATCGCGCTACTTTGAATCATTTTTAAGCGTGGCCGTGGTGGTTTTACTGGCTGTACCGGGAGAGCGGAACAAGCTCGGATTGTTTCTCGGCGGCCTCTCCTTTCCGCTCTACCTTAACCATTGGCTGGGACTGGTACTTATGCACAGCTTGGCGAAGTATGCTGGCTTGTTAGAATTCCCTGGTCTGCCTTTCATCACCTACCTGACTGCAGTGGTTTTCACTATTCCGATTTTCTGGCTGGTAGACCGCCAAGTGCTTAAGCGAAGGAACGACTGGTTCAGCGAGAAAATTGGCCAGGGTCTGGGTCTGGTGGCTTACGTGATGGTCATCATAGGCCTTATATTGGGTATCCTGATGCATCAGTATGGACCCCGCGGTGTTGTGCCGCCGGAATTCTCAGAGCGCATAAATTAAAAAAATTAAGTATGAGCAAAGTACCGCTCATCATAGAAATTAACTAGCCGGCACTGCAAAACCCCACCAACCGACATGAATAATGGTATTGCAGCGCCGAATATTTAAAAAATGACACCAAATCGCGATTCACTTTGCCCATGATGAATCCCAAATCCTTGCTCAGCACCCCCCACCGGTTTGCCGGCGACGAGTCAGGGCGCCCCCACTTTTTGCAGGCGCCCTCGGGGGGACGCCTCGCTAGGGCCTGTTAACACTAAAGCTCGTCAGTGATCGCGCTACGCATCCAACGCTCGTAGATCCGGCTGGCAAAGCGCTGCTGATCCGACATGGCCAAGCGCGCTTGCTCCATGATGGCCTTAGGGCTCTGCACTAAGGGCAAGGTAGTGCCTTGGAACGAGCCGGCCGCCTCCATCTGATGAAGCCAATCGATCAGCTTAGGCTCATCAAGCTCGACATGAAACTGCATGGCCAAGTGCGGGCCCACGGCAAAGGCTTGGTTTGGGCAAGCTGGGCTGCTCGCCAAAAGCTCTGCCCCGGACGGCAGGTCGAAGGTTTCCTTGTGCCACTGAAAAACTGTGGGTGATGTCAATTCGTCAAACCACACCACTCCCTCAGGTGTGAGGCAGATGGGATGCCAGCCAATTTCCTGCTGGCCGGGCCTGACTTTGGCGCCCAGGGCACGCGCCATCAACTGGCCACCCAGACAGTGGCCGATCACCGGCCGCTGCTGCATCATCGATTCCAAGATCAAGCGCTCGGCCTCGAGCAAAGAGCTCAGGTCGTCGTTCGCACTCATGGAGCCTCCCAGTACGGCCAGGGCTGAATAAGGCGTCATGCTTTGCGGGTAACTTTGCCCTGCCTGTGCGTTGAAGACCTCGAACGGAACGCCCTTGGTACGGAGCCAGGTGGCCAAAAAAGCAGGGCCATCGTCATGGAGGTTTTGCAGAATCAAAACAGGTTTCATAGCTCGCTGCTCATTTGGAAATCACGGTTGTTTGGAAGACCCAGTCAACATGACCCCTGTTTTACGACACATGGCGCCCAAACTGAACCCTCTTCACGTGTGATAAGGCCGCCGCTTCGATCTTTCTTCACGCCGCCGACAACCTTGTCCACGCGCTCGAATGACCGCGGAATGGGCCAGGTAAAGCCATTTCGGCAAGACCGTCGATTTGTATACATGGTCATCCTGGAGAAGGACCCGCTGAAGGTCGACCGCCAGTCGATCAAGGACATCAAGGTGCTCGAGACCCTCAAGGAGGGTCAGACCATCTATCAGGCCCAGCCGTGAACATGCACTCGGGGAAACTGCTAACTGTCCCAGGGCTTGGTGAATCCCCTGTGTAGCCACCCTTGGCCGCCGTCCAGCGCTGACCAAGCAGCCCACACGCCAGCCCACCGCAGCGTGGCGGGGCTCAGTCAAAATCGGTGGGTTCCAACTCCACAACCAGGGGTAAGTGATCAGACATGCGTGCCCAGGCGGGTCCGGTGGGCACGATGCTGCTGACGCATCGAAAGCCCCGGCAATAGATGCGGTCCAGGGAAAACAAAGGCACTCTGGAGGGAAAGGTTCGCTGGGGAATCTGGCCAGGGCTTTCTGCGCGAATCAAGCCCATCTCGCGCATGGGCGCATCGAGTTTCTCACCCCAGTCGTTGAAGTCGCCGGCCACCAACAGGGACTCATTCGCAGGCACGCTGTTTTGAATAAAGCGGGCAATGCGCTCTACCTGACGAACTCGGCTCGAGTGCATCAGGCCCAAATGGGCCACGATGGTGTGAACGATGCGCCCAGCCCAGTGCACCGTGACATGCAACAGACCTCGCTGCTCAAAGCGGTGATCAGAGACATCGTGATGCCCCACATTGCCCAGCGGCCAACGTGCCAACAGGGCATTGCCGTGTTCACCCTCTGTGGTCACGGCGTTGGTTCGATAAGCCGCCTCATAGCCCTCAGGGGCCAGAAAATCAGCTTGCGACTGCTCAGGCCAACCGAACCAGGTGCGCTTGAAAAAGCGTGCATGGCCATGATGAAAGCTGCGCACCTCTTGCAAAAACACCATATCGGCGTCCAATGCCTCGATGCCCAACACCAGGTTATGAATTTCGAGCCGCTTGTTAGGGCCCACCCCACGCACACCCTTGTGGATGTTGTAGGTGGCCACACGCAAAGTGCCCTCAGGGGTACTGGGGGGGCGTGTGGATTGAAACAGGGTCATGAGTGGCGCGTGAAGCGGGGTAGCTGCAAAACAGCCTCAGCATTTGAGGGAGAAAAGCAGGCCTCAGCGGCCTCAAGCCAGGGTAGCCAACGGTACTGCAAATGCTCCCGGGGCGCGAGGGATATTGTCACGTCTCGTGGCACACACAGGCCAAAGACATGCTCGGTGTTGTGTGTGACGCCGCTGGCGTAGCGGTGGCGCCAAACGGGGTAGATCTCGTAGACATTGGTGAGGTGCCAGTTGGCCAGGGCAGACAGCGGAACGGCCTCTGAGCCAATCAGGATGCCTGTTTCCTCGGCCACCTCGCGCTGCGCCACCAGAGACAGCGGCTCATCGAGGGCGTCTTTGGAGCCGGTGACGCTTTGCCAAAAGCCTGGCCGATCTGCACGCTCAAGCAGCAAGACATCGAGCTCGGGTGAGTAGATCACCACCAGCACAGACTCGGGGATTTTAGGAGGTCGAGGTTGGGGATTCATAGGGAGTTCGCTCAAAGCTGAGGTGGGAGTTACCCCCCACCCCTGCCCTCCCCGCATTGGGAAGGGGAACGAGCACACCTCACTTACTGTGCAGTGGTTTTTCTCAAGCGAATGTGCAGTTCCTTCAACTGCTTCTCATCCACTGGGCTGGGCGCGTGGGTGAGCAGACACTGGGCACGCTGGGTCTTGGGGAAGGCAATCACGTCGCGGATGCTTTCGGCCTTGGTCATGAGGGTAACCAGTCGGTCCAGGCCGAACGCCAACCCGCCGTGCGGTGGGGCACCATATTGCAAGGCATCAAGCAGGAAGCCAAACTTGAGCTGGGCCTCTTCAGGGCCGATGTTGAGCGCGCTGAACACCTTGCTCTGAACTTCGGCGCGATGAATCCGGACCGATCCGCCGCCCAGTTCCCAGCCGTTAAGAACCATGTCGTAGGCCTTGGCGATGCAGCGGCCGGGGTCGCTGTCCATCCAGTCTTCGTGGCCGTCTTTGGGGGCTGTGAAGGGGTGGTGCACAGCGTTCCAGCGCTCGCCTTCGTCGTCGTATTCGAACATGGGGAAGTCGACCACCCACAGAGGCGCCCAACGATCTTCGAACAGGCCTTGCGCCTTGCCGAAATCGCTGTGCCCGATCTTGACGCGCAGGGCGCCGATGGCATCGTTAACGACTTTTTCCTTGTCGGCGCCAAAGAAGATCAAATCGCCGTTTTGAGCCCCGGTGCGCACGAGCACATCCGCAAGGGCCTTGTCGTGCAGATTCTTGACGATGGGACTTTGCAGGCCTTCGCGGCCCTTGCTCACGTCGTTGACCTTGATCCAGGCCAGGCCCTTGGCGCGATAAACCTTCACGAACTCGGTATAAGCATCGATTTCGCCACGGCTGAGGCCCTTGTCAGCATCACCACCGCCGGGCACGCGCAGGGCGACCACGCGACCACCGGGGGTGGTGGCAGGGGTGCTGAAGACCTTGAAGTCCACGTCCTTCATGGCATCGGTGAGCTCGGTGAACTCGAGCTTCACGCGCAGGTCGGGTTTGTCGGAGCCAAAGCGGTGCATGGCTTCGGCGTAGGTCATGACCGGGTATTCGGGGAGGTCGACACCGATGGACGTTTTGAAAACCTTGCGGATCATGCCCTCGAACATGCTGCGGATTTCAGTCTCGGTCAGGAAGCTGGTCTCGATATCGATTTGGGTGAACTCAGGCTGGCGGTCAGCACGGAGATCTTCGTCTCGGAAGCACTTGGTAATTTGGTAGTAGCGATCGAACCCCGCCACCATCAGGAGTTGCTTGAACAACTGAGGGCTTTGCGGCAAGGCAAAGAACTCACCTTCGTTCACGCGGCTGGGCACCAAGTAGTCGCGCGCGCCTTCGGGCGTGCTCTTGGTGAGCATGGGGGTTTCGATGTCGATGAAGCCGTTGGCATCAAGAAACTTGCGAACCTCCATCGCTGCGCGATAACGCAAAATGAGGTTCTTTTGCATGCTGGGGCGACGCAGGTCCAGCACGCGGTGGGTTAGGCGAGTGGTTTCCGAGAGGTTGTCGTCATCGATCTGGAAGGGCGGCGTAACGCTGGGGTTGAGCACTTCCAGTGAGAGGCACAGCACCTCGATTTTGCCGCTGGTGAGGTTGGCGTTCTCGGTGCCGGCTGGGCGCGCGCGCACCTTGCCTTCAATCTTGAGGCAGAACTCGTTGCGAACACCCTCGGCGGCCTTGAACATGTCGGCGCGGTCGGGGTCGCACACGATCTGCACCAGACCCTCGCGATCACGCAGGTCGATAAAAATCACGCCGCCGTGATCGCGTCGGCGATGGGCCCAACCCATCAGGGTGATGGTTTGACCCATCAATGCTTCGCTGACCAGACCGCAATAGGTTGTTCTCATGGGTTCACTCCAAACGGGAAAATCGTAACGGGAGCGTGCGGCGCACGCTCATGACTCTGGCCGAGCCCTTAGTTCAAGGGCGCAGGCGTTGGTGAGGATTCGGGAGCCACGACGCCCATCGAAATGATGTACTTGAGCGCAGCGTCCACGCTCATCGACAACTCGATCACTTCGCTGCGCGGCACCATCACGAAGAAACCCGACGTGGGGTTGGGCGTGGTGGGCACATAAAGGCTGACAAAATCATCTTGACGCTGGCGCAGAAACTGCGCTGTTTCGCCTTTGGGCTGGCCCGTGACGAAGGCGATCGTCCAGCAACCACGGCGCGGGTATTCAACCAACACGGCAAGCCTGAACGCATTGCCATTGCTGGAAAAAAGCGTGTCGGAAACCTGCTTGACTGAGCTGTAGATCGACTTGACGATGGGGATTTTTTTCAGCACGCGGCTGCCCTGTCGCAGCCACCATTGGCCCACCATGTTGGCCGCAAAGATGCCGGTGACGAACAACCCCACCACCATCACGAGCACACCCAAACCCGGAATTTTCTTGAGCTCTTCGAGCTGGGCATACACCGACTGCGGCAACACAGACTGGCCTGCAGTAAGGACCAAGGCAAAGATGCCGTCGAGCATGCCAAGCACAGCATGCAACACCCACACCGTGACCGCCAGGGGCAGCCACACCAGCAATCCGGCCAGAAGGTATTTTTTCACTGGGTTCCCGATGAGTGGTTAGGATTCAGAAGATGAGGGCTTGTCGCTCACCGAGCTTGCCGAGGCAGCGGGTGAGGAGGTTTCAGCGGGTTTGGATTCGCTGGTTGCAGCCGGAGCCTCTTTGGCGCCAGGCGCAGAAGCCGAGGCTTCCGCCACAGCACCACCCGAGGCGCCGCCAGACCCGCCACGAAAGTCGGTGACATACCAGCCTGTTCCCTTGAGTTGGAATCCGGCCGCAGTGACCTGTTTTTGGAATGCTGCTGCACCGCATGCTGGACACTGAGTCAGCAGGGGGTCGGAGATTTTTTGCAGCACATCTTGCGCGTGGCCGCACGAACCACAGCGGTAAGCGTAGATTGGCATGTAAGGGCCTTGGAAAAAGTTGAAGCGACTGTCAATGGGAGGTTGCGGAGCGACTTTCCCCCGCAGCCCCGCAGTATAAAGCGGCCCCTTGATCGCAGCAGGGCTCAACCCACCAGAGTAAGTCCACCGGAGCCGCACCACCACAGGCCCACACCCACACCCAGGCTGAGCAGAACGCAGCCAGTCAGGATGCGCAGCCAACGGTGCACTTGGCGCTGCTCGGCCAGCATCGCTTCGAGCAACTTGGCCTCAACGTTGGGGCTCGGCTGCAAGGCTTGATGGACCAAACGGGGCAGCTCGGGAAGCAGCTGAACATATCGAGGTGCCTCGTTGCGCAAGCGAGACAGCAAGCCACGCCAGCCCACCTGATCATTCATCCAGCGCTCCAGGAAGGGCTTGGCGGTTTGCCAAAGGTCGAGATCGGGGTCGAGCTCGCGACCCAAGCCCTCCACATTCAACAGCGTCTTTTGGAGCAGTACCAACTGCGGTTGAATCGAGACATTGAACCGACGCGAGGCCTGGAACAGCCTGAGCAAGACCTGACCCAAGGAGATATCCTTCAGGGGCCGGTCGAAGTGAGGCTCGCAGACAGCTCGCACAGCACCCTCCAGCTCATCAACCCGGGTGCCTGGCGGCACCCAACCCGACTCAAGGTGCAGCTCGGCCACACGCTTGTAGTCGCGCCGAAAAAAGGCAATAAAGTTTTGAGCCAGGTACTCTTTGTCGAATTCTGTCAGGGTGCCAACGATGCCGAAGTCCAGTGCGATGTAGCGCCCAAAAGTTTTGGGATCCAGGCTGACCTGGATGTTGCCGGGGTGCATGTCGGCATGAAAAAAACCATCCCGAAATACCTGGGTGAAGAAAATCGTCACCCCATCACGCGCGAGCTGCTTGATGTCGACACCAGCCTCCTTCAGCCGCTTAAGCTGGCTGATCGGCACGCCGTTCATGCGCTCCATCACCATGACGTTGGTGGCAGAAAAATCCCAATACATTTCAGGGATCATCACCAAACCAAGGCCCTGCATGTTGCGCCTGAGTTGGCCTGCATTGGAGGCCTCACGCACCAGGTCTAACTCATCGTGAAGGTGGTTGCTGAATTCGGCAACCACCTCCCGGGGCTTTAAGCGCCGACCATCGGGCGACAAACGTTCGATCCAAACGGCCAGTGTGCGCATCAAGGCCAGGTCATCATCAATGACCTCCAACATGCCCGGCCGCAACACTTTCACAGCCACTTCACGGCCGTCACGCAGGGTGGCGAAGTGAACTTGCGCAATAGATGCGCTGGCGACCGAGTTGATGTCAAAACTGGAAAAGATTTCATCGATCGGCTTGCCGAAAGCTTGCTCGACCAACTTTTGCGCGTGCTCACCAGGAAACGGTGGCACCCGATCTTGCAAGAGTGCCAACTCGTCGGCCAAATCGGCTGGCAGCAAATCGCGCCGCGTGGACAGCACCTGACCAAACTTGACGAAAATGGGGCCCAAATGCTCGAGTGCCATTCGCAAACGCGCGCCCTGCGATGCATTCAACCGGCGCCCCGTGGGAACCAGACGAATCAGCCCTGCGAGCCAGCGCTGCTTGATGTGGTCGACCAAGAAGTCGGTCAAGCCAAAGCGCAGGACGGTGTTGGTGATGAAAAAGAACCGATTGAAATGGCGCATGAATCAAGCCGCTGGAGAACCTGGGCCCCAACGCTCAGCCAAGGTCGACACCTGCTGAGCGGCTTGTCGCAGGCCGGCCCCCACCCATCCGCCCCAGCGCACCAATTCGCGGGCGGCAACGGGCCCCAGCATCATGGCCAGGTCGTCTTCAAGATCCCAACGCAGATTTTCAAACAGCCAGCTGATGTCAGCGGCGATCGTCGCATCACCCGACACCAAAACTTTGGGTCGTTGACCACGCAGACCATCGACCAACAGCGTCAAAGGTTGGGAGGCATCGAGCACGACTTGCAAATCAAACGACTCGTCTTGCAGCTTTTCGGACCACTCCAACAAACCTGCAGGCGTAATTTCAAACACCAGGGGAGGCATCGCAGGCCAGCCCTGCGGGCCCTGAGAATCAAGGCGAACCCGCCGACCGGCATGCGGCCGCAGGCGCGACATTGCCACCTCTTCGGTGGAAATGACATGGTTCAACAGGAGTATCAAACGAGGCACGGTTGCGGCGAGTAGCCAGGTGGGAGGCGTGAGGTCGGACGGCAAGGGGAAAATCATTTTTCCATCACTTTCTGGGCCCAAGGGGAGGCTGGGCTGTTCGCACGAGATGCAGGCATTGCATCGGGTTCGGCCGACATGGCCTAAGGCATGAACTGAGTTTATCGCAGAGGTTGCCTGGGCTAATCCGGAGCCAAGCGCTGCACACCTCGGCTCAGGCAGATGCATCCTCGGGCTAGTGTCGTTTCAAGTCTCAAATGTCGTTTGATCGCGCCGCCATCAAGCCCGCTGGCTAGGCGCGACGAGGAGTCATAGCTTGGGCTATGACGACGAGAAGCAACGACGCCATCGGGTTTGAGGGCAAGCGAGCAAGCGGCATTTGAGGCT
>CANHBY010000020.1 GCA_947458895.1 Burkholderiales bacterium
ACCATCATCAACAGGCTGAAGCCGCTCCAGGCAACCCATGCCCAGAGCCACCACATGGCGCCAGCCTGAGCCATCAGCCCAATTACCAGCGCGGCCAGTGGCAGACCCAGCATGGCGCCCACCACGAGGCCTTTGATCGTGTCGGCCAGAACGAGCCGCCAGGTCATGCGGTTGAACCCGAACTGCTGCTCGATGCGGAAGGTGCCGTAGAGATCGAATGGCGCTTCGAGGAGGCTGCTCAGGAGCGTGAAACACATCAGCAAGCTGAGCTGGTAGGCCATGGGGCCCCAGCTTGGGTGGATGGTTTCGCGCAGCCATCCGTTTAAAAAATTCAGGCCTCCGAGGAGGGTCCAAGCGAGAAGGATCGCCGCACCCCACAGGGTGGTCAGCATGCTCAAGCGAGCTTTGGCAATGGTGTAGTCAGCGGCTTTTTGGTGTGCTCGTGGGCTGACGGTGTCGACGAAGGCCGCGGGAACCTCATTGCGCCGAAGGGCCACACATTGGATCTGACGCGAGGCAAGCCACAGCTTCACCAACACCGAAAGGCACAGGGCGCTGGCAAACAAAAGAGTGAATGTGAAAGAGGGCATGAAAAAAGATGGGAGCGAGAATGCAGACTGTTATTGTTCACGACTTCACCTAACTTTTGTTCACTGTATGACCACAACTTCCACCACCTTGGCCAAAAGTGAAGACAACCTGATCTGGATCGATCTGGAAATGACGGGCCTGTACCCGGAAACAGACCGCATCATCGAAATAGCAGTGGTCGTGACGGACCCACAACTGACCCAGCGTGTCGAGGGGCCTGTGTTTGCGATACACCAGTCCGATGCCACGCTGGATGCCATGGACGCCTGGAACAGGGGCACGCATGGTCGCAGTGGGTTGATTGACCGGGTCAAGGCGTCGACTGTGGATGAAGCCAGTGCTCAAGCGCAGGTCATGGCGTTTTTGTCGCAGTATGTGGGTAAGGGCAAGTCGCCGATGTGTGGCAACAGCATTTGTCAGGATCGTCGTTTCCTGGCTCGCACCATGCCTGAGCTGGAGGCCTTTTTCCACTATCGAAATCTTGATGTGAGCACCTTGAAAGAGCTGGCTCGGCGCTGGAAACCAGCCATCATGGGTGGCTTCAAGAAGGCCCAGGCACATACCGCACTGGCAGATATTCAAGAGTCTATTGACGAGCTGGTGTACTACCGCACGCACTTCCTGTCGCTTTGACGCAGGGGCCTTAAAGGGTTCCCGCGGCCCGAAAACCGAAGAGCCCGGCCACGATCCAGGTTGGGAACTCTAAGAGTGCATCGTTGTAGCTCTGGGTGGCCCGGTTGAATTCACGACGTGCGAAGCCCAGGGTGTTGTCTGCCGAGGTCGGGTCACTGGTGGTCAGGGTCTGTGGCGCCTGGGCAGCTGCCGCCCAAGAGGGCAGTGCGGTGGTCAGGCGGGCGCGAGCTGCGGTGAGCGTTTCTTCGGCCATGCGCAGGCTGGCGGCCGGTTGAGCGGCGACCGGCTTGGCCAAAAGATGTTCGCTGGCCACTTGCACCTGTTGGCAGGCGGCCTTTACAGAGATCAACTCTGAGGCGTGCTCTCCCAGCACAGGGCCCAGGCTCTCGACCCATTGGACCAGCAGGGTGTGACGTTGCTGCAATTGGGTTTGCACGACACCGAAGCAAACGGTGATGTCGTTTCGCATTCGCACCAGCCGGTTGCGGGCACCCACGGCCCAAAAAAGGAGGGTGGCGGCGATGATCAGCGTGAACCATGAGGTCGACATGGTTTTTAGCCTTTCGATTGGGGTGGGGGCTGCTGGGCGGGGATCAAGGCTTTCGGGTTCGTCATCAGGGCGTCTCGAGATTTTTCAACCAAGCCTCATGACCCTTTTGCCGCAGCTCACAGGCCGGGCATTGTCCACAGCCCAGGCCCCACGAGTGCCGCTTGCTGCGATCGCCCAGATAGCAGCTGTGGGTGTGTTCCTGAATGATGTCGTTGAGCTCGGCTCCACCCAAGGCGTTTGAAAGGGCCCATGTTTGGGCCTTGTCGAGCCACATCAAGGGGGTTTCGAGGGTCATGGGGCTGTCCATTCCCAGGCTCAGCGCCACCTGCAGGGCTTTGAGCGTGTTGTCTCGGCAATCTGGGTAGCCTGAGTAATCGGTTTCACACATGCCAGCGACCAACACGCTGAGGCCTCGGCGGTAGGCCACGGCGGCCGCAAAACTCAAAAAAATCAGGTTGCGGCCCGGCACGAAGGTGTTGGGCAGGCCGTTGGCGCTCATCTCGATCTTGCGATCATCGGTGAGCGCCGTGTCAGAAATTTGGCCTAAAACTCTGAGGTCCAGCAGATGGTCTTCGCCCAGGCGCCCCGCCCACTGCGGAAATTGGGCCGTGATGGCTTCGCGCAGCACGGGCCTGCAGGTGAGTTCGATGACATGGCGCTGGCCGTAGTTGAAGCCGATGGTTTCCACATGAGCGTAGCGTGACAGCGCCCAGGCCAGGCAAACGGTGGAGTCTTGGCCCCCAGAAAAAAGAACCAGGGCTCGGCGGGGGTCTTGTGGGGTGTGAGGTGACATGCTGGGCTTCACGAGCTAGGCTTATTGGCGTACTTCACCTTCGCCCAAAACCACCCATTTCATGGAGGTCAGGCCTTCCAGCCCCACGGGGCCGCGGGCGTGGAACTTGTCGGTGCTGATGCCGATTTCAGCGCCCAGGCCATATTCAAAGCCATCGGCAAAGCGAGTGCTGGCGTTGATCATGACGCTGGCGGAGTCCACTTCGCGCAGAAAACGCATGGCGCTGGGGTGGTGCTGAGTCAGGATGGCATCGGTGTGGTGAGAGCCGTAGCGGTTGATGTGCGTGATGGCTTCATCTAGGCTGGTGACCACTTTGATGCTGATGATCGGTGCGAGGTATTCTTCGGCCCAGTCTTGTTCAGTGGCTGCGGTGAGTTTGGCGCCATCTACTGCTTTTAAAATGCCATAACTGACGTTATCGCACCGCATTTCTACGCATTTTTCTGCAAAAACGGCGCCAATTTCGGGGAGGAAGGTGCCGGCGATGGCCGCGTGCACCAGCAGCGACTCTGCGGCATTGCAGGGGCTGTATTTCTGAGTTTTGGCGTTGTCTGTGACGCGCAGGGCCATTTCTACATCGGCGCTGGCATCCACATAGACGTGGCAGTTGCCGTCCAGGTGTTTGATGACTGGCACTTTGGCTTCGCGGCTGATGCGCTCGATCAGGCCCTTACCGCCGCGCGGAATGATCACATCGACGGCTGCGGGTGAGGCGATCAGCTCGCCAACGGCTGCGCGGTCTGTGGTGGGCACGAGCTGCACGGCGGCAGCGGGCAGCTGGGCCTCATGCAGTGCGGTTTGAACCAGGGCCCACAGGGCGATGTTGGAGTGAATGGCCTCCGAGCCGCCGCGCAGGATGCAGGCATTGCCGCTTTTGATGGCCAGCGATGCCGCCTCAATCGTGACATTGGGGCGGCTCTCGTAAATCATGCCGAACACCCCCAGCGGCACGCGCATTTGCCCCACCTGGATACCGCTTGGGCGGCGCCGCAGTTGCGTGATCTCGCCAACCGGGTCGGGCATGGCGGCGATCTGGTCACAGCCTTCGGCCAGGGTGCTCAGGATGTGGTCACTCAGGCGCAAGCGGTCGACCATGGGGGCGGCCAGGCCGGCGGCCTGAGCGGCTTGAACATCTCGCGCATTGGCCTGCTGGAGTTCAGGATTGGGTTGGCGCAGAAGGCGCGCTAGCGCTCGCAGCGCGGCGTTCTTTGAGGCGCTTCGGGCGGCGGCCATGGGGCCGCTCGCGGCCCGGGCTGCTGAGCCCATGTCAGCGATCAGGGTGGGGATGTCTGCGGAGGGGGGCAAGGTACTCATCTGAACATTGTCCCAAAACCTGAGCATCGAGCGCGGGTCCTCTGGACGAAATCTTGTGAATCAACTTGGATGGCCTATTTGGGCATCAGGGTAAACCCTATTATGGCGCGCCACCTTTGTTGGGTGGCGGGGGGTGGGCGCCGCAGACCTGCTGGGCAAAGATGCGATGACCGCGAGGGATCCTGCAAACACCCCAAGGGAAACCGCTATAAGTGTTAATCCCTATCACGCCTTGAATAAATCACTTCGAAGAGACAGTTAATGACAATAACTCATCCCTATTCTGGGATTCAAGTCGGCTTGGAGAAGGAATGGAAACACGCATTAAAGAAGCAGCGGCGCCCGAGGAAGCAGGCAGCGGCGTGATTTTGAGCCAGGCTCGCAAGGACGCCGTGTGGAATTATGTTTATCTGGCCATGAAGGATGTTGTTCTGTCAAAGGACGAAAGCGACCTTGCTGACTTGTTGGGACAATTGCCAGCCGAGGAGCCTCTGGTCGCTGAGCTGGATAAGTTGGCGGTAGCGCTTCAGTCGGACAGCGCCGGCCTGACTTCGCCGGAGGGGCAGCTGTTCGGTCAGTTGGCGACTTTAGTGACCTCAAAACAGGCAGGTCGTGAGAGCGTCGTCAAGAACTTGCTTGACTTGGTTAATGACTTTGCTGGCCCGACGGGGCAGCCGACGGGGCTTTCATCTGTCCACATCGAGGCTGTAGAGAAGTTGATGGATTTCATCAAGTCGGATTCATCTGATTTAACTGCAATCCAAGCAGCCATTGTCAAAGTGCGCCAGATGGCCATGGAGGGCGCTGTAGATGCCAAGGGCAAGTACAGCGGTTTGACTGACTCTGAGGTTGACTCCATCGCGCTCTCACCGAAGCCACCTGCACCGAAGCCACCTGCACCGACTCCACCTGCACCGACTCCACCTGCACCGAACCCACCTGCAACGGACCCACCTGCAACGGACCCACCAGGCTCCGGGGAAAAGCTCGGGCCGCCAGATCACACTGGCGTTTCGAAAGATTTGGGCCAGACAGGTGTCAGGGTGTCCGGCACGGGCCAGGCCTATGGGATGGTCGTGCGCACCCCGGAAAAAGACGGTAAGTGGATGGACAAGATTCTCAATAAAACCAAATTCGATGGCACCCTTGCTGAGTTGGCTGCGAGGGATGGCGATAAGGGTTTCTGGGTTGGCGCGACGAAGTTCCGAGTGGTCCCGGCCGGTAGTAGTGGCTCTGACTCGGACTCTGACTCTGAGTCCGAGAGCGGAGCAAGTTTGCCTTTGGCCAACCAGTATCGGGTAGAGATGGCTGTAGGGCCCAATGTGTGGACCACGGTCAAGAAGGGTAGTGGCGACTCTACTGCGTCTATCAAACTGACCTACGAATGGGATGTTGGTGCGACCGCCGCCGTCACGGGGGCCAACCGGCCGCCGGGTTTGGAGGGGCACACCACCACCGGAACATTCGGTGGTTACACCCGTTTTAAGCCCTTCGTGACCCTTTGGGTCACGGATCCGGTGACTGCGACCGAGAAGAATCCCTCCCATTTTCGGGCTCGAACTTATGTGCCGTTTGGCTTGTTATCTGCCAGCTTCGGCGGTTCAGCAAGTGCCGCGGGGGTCAATGACAGCCTCGGGCTTTCCGTCGAGGCTTTGCAGATCGATCTGCGGTGGGGCAAGACTTGGGGCAGGCAGGTGCCTGGCGCGGCTCAGAGCGACAGTGACAGTGACAGTGATTATGGGAGCGCTGACGGCAGCTTTAGCGGCAGTGATCGCGGCAGTGACTACGGGAGCGCTAACAGCAGACTCAGCGGCAGTGGCCCCCAGGGCGCCGCGCGTAGCCCGTTGGCTCCAGGCTTCATTCTTGCGGAAGCTGGGGTGGTAGTCCGTGCGGGAGCCTCTGGCGATCTTATGCCCGTGATGGATGCGTTACAGGCCGGCAAGCCCCAATATGCCGAGGCCCTGTTGCTAAAAATGCCTGGTGCGGGGGCCAAGATAGGGACGTGGCTTTTCGGGGTCAATCAGGTCCGAAACAAGGCACACCAGTTGGCTGATCGTCTTCGCGGCACCAACCCCGGGCGTTTCAAGCGCTGGGGTGCAAAGTTTATTGAAAGCGCTGGTGACACCTACCAGCATTGGGGCTTGTCTGTTACAGGCAGCGTGGATGTCGGTGCTCAAAAAGCCGTGGCGCCGCCTCGAACAGGTTCGGGGCCTGTACCTTCGGGCGGGGAGGCGGCGGCTCCTCCTCCTCCCCAATACGCCAACCCCGGAATCTATGAGGCGCCTGACAGTGGTGCCGCATCCGAGCAGGCTCCTGGCGCCGTTAGCGATTCCCAGTACACATTGCGCTCAGTGTCTTCAGTTGAGCCAACCGCAGCGCCTGCGCCAGCCGGTGTTTCTGGAGAGGTGGCTGAGCTTTCTGGTGCGACTTTGCCCAGTGATATGCCTGAAGAAGTTAAAAACCTGGTCAACATGCAAGGCATGGATCTGCCAGCGAATGAGTTGTTCGAATCTCTCTCGGAGTTGTCCGACTCCCCAGAATTGATGGCTTTGGTAGGCGGCGCGACGGCCGCTCTGACGACTGCCATGGCAGCCAAAGGGGCGGCAGCCTTTTTGAAGGCCTTGAAGAGTAAGGGTAAATCCGCCAACCTCAGTTCACTGTCAGCAGATCAAAGAGAAGGGATGGCGGACAAAGTGGTTTTTCGTGCCTTTGAGTTACTCCTGGAAGACTCCGGGCAGTCCGCGCTAGGTAAAGGTGACGGAAAAATCCAGACCTCTAAGAGCGACCTGAGTAAGGGTCTCTTGCAAATGACTGGGGAGTCAAAGAGCGCTTATTTCAAACGTTTGGTCAGCATGATCTCCCGCAAGTTGCCGGGTGCAGCGAAGGATGTGTTGGCGAACCCATCCAATTGGGCCAGCCTGTTGGGCGTGCCCACGGCTGACAAGCCCAGTTCCAAACGGGGGCTAGTTTCGGCCGATGGGAGTGAGATCCCTGGCCGTGCCCAAGTCGAGACCGATCTGGCCGACGCTCGCGATACTGCCGATGAAGTTCGCAAACTGCTCGGCGATACCGAAGGGCCTGTCAACATTGCTACGGATCCTGACAATGTTTCCGTGTTCACTCGCGACCCGGTTACCAATGGCATCCGCGCCACCGATATTTCGATCAATCGTGATTCCAACACCCTGACCTACGATCGTAAGACCATCGATTCAGAAGGTTTTTTGAAGCGGGAGCAGGGTACGGTTGCCTTCAAAGCCGGTGAAGATCCAACGAAGTTGATTGAGCAAATCTCAAGTGCAAAGAACGGTGAGATCGCCAAGACCGTCAGCCCGCTGGATTGGCAAGAGCGCCAGGTCAAAGCCGGTTCGCAGGAGGGCGACTATGTCGTGACCGACAAGACCGCAACGCCCGATGGCGGCTCGATCACGAACACCACCGACATCAAAGCCATGGTGCCTGGGGATGTGCCGAATGCCCAGGTGGCCAAAGAAATCAAGGGGCTGTCGGGAGCCGATGCGGCACGGTTCAGCCTGAATCCCGAGGGCCTGCCGGTTGAGGTCGTGACGTCGACCAAAGAGGCCAAGGCTTTGGATGGAACAACGGTCAAGTCCACTGAGACGCGTTTTACCCAACTAAGGCCTGACGGTTCCAGCCAAACTTTGATTCGTTCCGAAGTGACCGGTGGAGCGGTGGAGTGGCGTACCCAGGACGAGAGTTCCGACGGGAAAAACTTGACGGAGGTCAGCCGGACCAAGGGCACAGATGCGCGCTCTGAGCGCACGGCTGTCATGCAGGATGATGGCAGCCTGAAGGAGACTCTGGTCGAGTACGCTGACTCTAAGAGTGCCAAAGACAACCCCGATGCGGCAGTTGCCCGCACCGAGCGTACAACCACTCAAAATGCAGATGGTAGCCGCCAGGTTGTGGAAGACCGCGTGAGGGGCGACACCTTGGCCAATGTCAGCCCTGGAGGCCACGCCAGCCGAACTGAGCACAGGGAAGTTAAAATCATCGAAACGCCCGGTGATGACGGCGTGTTGCGGACCAAAGAGGTCAGTAGCGGTAACGTGATCGAAAACGGCCAGCGTTCGTCTTTCAAGGGTGAAAAAGTGGTTGCCAACCGCAGCTCGGGAGGCGTAGTGGAAAGCCTCATGTCCGAGTCCACCACACCCACCGGTGTGACGGTGCGCAGCGAGACCCGGGCGGGGAAAACCACTGAGTCTGTCAAAGTAGGCGACAAGTTTGTGTCGGCTGCTGATGCCCCCGACACACCCGAAATTCGCGCAGCTTTGGCCACGCAGGAGCTCGCCCGCGCCTCGAACATCGCCACCCTGGCTGATGCAAAAGGCCTTGACTCTGTGGCTCTTTTGCTGGGTGACGAGACCAAGCTCAGCGCTGATCCGGCCGAGCGCAAAGTGCAATTGCAGGCGCAGATGGAGGTGGTCGCAAGCAAGTCGATGACGAGGGTGTATGCGAGCCGGGCGTTTGCGGGCGGTGCAGGTGCTTTGGCACTTTTTGGGGGCATCACCGGGCTCTTCATGCTCAACGGGGCCATCAAATCTGGCAACAAATATGGCATTACTTCAGCCTCTACGGGTATAGCTGCCGGTGCTGCTGAGCTGACCCAAATGGGGGTTCAGGGTGCGGGGCTGATGGCGTCCTCCACCAAGGCGATCAGTGTTTTGGGCAAGGTTGCGAGCGTGGCTGGCAAGTTGGCCATCGGGCTGGGCGCTGTGGCGCTGGGGATGATGATTCCTGGCCTTATCGATGCCATCAAGAGCGGTGATAAGAAGGCGATTGTGGGCAGCTCGGTGGGGTTGGCAGGCGGTCTGGCCGCGGTGGTTGCTGGCGCCGCCATTGGTGGGGCCATTGGCCTTGCCGTGGGTGTCGTCATTGGAGGCCTGACGATTGCTTTCGTGGAGCTGTTTAACAAGCTGTTCAACCCCGGCACGCCCATCACTGGCCCCGACCCCTTGGCCTCCACCGACCAAGCCACCCGCTCAGAGCTGCGGGGGCATGTGCAGACCCTCTACAACGAGTGGGGCAGCCTGGGCGACGATCCCAATACTGATCGCTTCGCTGAGTGGGCCAAGCCCGACAGCGGCAAGAGCGAGGCCGTGCGCAAAGCCTCGCAGTTCTTCGTCGACCATTCCGAGTTTGTGAACTGGCTCGACGCCGCCGGCACAGGCGACCTGCACAAGCGCGATGCGCGCTACCACGGCAACATCTCCAAGGCCGACCTCACGCGCTACATGGTCCACCTGGCCATCCCGCCCGAGGTCTACAACCAACTGCCCCCACCCTCCAATGATGCGCGGCTGTGGTCGGCAGGCGTGATCAACCAAGACTTCGATCTGGTCAATGCCTTTGGCAAAGATGGCGATGGCCAAGCCGGTGGAGACGCCGACATCGGGCTGCCCGAGCTGCTCAACATCGCTTCAGGCATGTATGACGACACTTTGCGCAGGCAGTTGCAGCAGAAGT
>CANHBY010000021.1 GCA_947458895.1 Burkholderiales bacterium
AAGGCCTCCTTGAAATCCTGCCTCAGACCCAAGCCGTTTTCGTACATCAGACCCAAGCTGTATTGGGCCCCTGAATGGCCCTGATCCGCGGCCAATCGATACCACTTCGCAGCCTCGTTCGTGTCTCTTCGGGTGCCTCGGCCATGGTAAAAAATCTCGCCGAGCGTGAACTGTGAAACAACATCACCCTTGGGGGCCTGCAGCATGGATTCGCGCAGCGCCGTGGCGTAGTCTTGATTGCGATAGGCCTCGGTGGCTTGATCAAGCCCTGCCCAAGCAAACCTTGGCATCATGGCCAAGGCAAATAACACGCTCAAGGCAATCGATAAGCTTCGGCCACGATATCTCATCTTCACCCTCAGGCTGCGGAGGCTCCTGAGCTGTAGTTTAGGCTGAGCCGCATGGCGCGCAAGCGAGAGATACACGCAAAAATTGGACAGTTCATCGTTCGCACGAGAAATTCTCCAAGGCGGTGGGGGTGTGCTCGTTCCGCAGACAGGTCCAGCGCTACCCCATGGGAGGGTGTTTCAGACCAGAAGCCGCAGGACAGGCCTGCATTCAGCCTCCAGGGCGCCAATCGAGCAGCCAGCGCCCCTCGCGCCAGTGACGCAGCCACAACAACCCAATGAGGGTCTTGGCATCGGTGAGTTCGCCTCGGCAGGCCTGGCCCTCAAGCTCTTCCAGGGTGGCGGTGAAGAGCTCGATGAACTCACCGTCGTCGAGCCGAGAGGGCCCAGCGGTCAGTCCTCTGGCAAACCATATTTCGATGGCTTCATCGGAATAGGCAATGGCATTGTGGAGCACTCCCGCCCGAGCCCATTCAGCGGCCTGATAGCCTGTTTCTTCCAGCAATTCACGCTGGGCACATGTCAGGGTGCTTTCTGCGTTGTCGAGCTTGCCTGCCGGAAACTCGATCATCACTTGGTGAAGCGGGTAGCGAAACTGCCGCTCCATGACAAAGCGCCCATCATCCAAGATGGGCACAATCATCACGGCACCAGGGTGCACGATGTACTCACGTGAGGCCAAACCACCGTCAGGCAGCCTCACCTCGTCACGGCGAACATCCAGGAAACCCCCGCGGTAAACCTGCTCGCTGCGAACAGGTTCTTCATGCAAATGAGCATCAGACTTGGGTGTCACAGGTACGCCCTGGAGCAAACGCTACGGCGCATGTTTTACTCAGGAGCTCAGGGCCTTGAGAACCGCCTGCGAGCACAAGGCCATCAAGCCACCAGGAAGTATCCCCAGGGCCAGCACCGCCAAACCATTGAGTGACAGCACCAGCCGGGCATCTCCGCAGCCCCCAATCGGTGAGAGGTTGGTGGGCTCGTCGAAGAACATGACCTTGACCACGCGCAGATAATAGAAGGCACCAATCAGCGAGAGCAACACAGCAGCGACCGCCATGGCAATGTAGAACGATTGGCCCGTGGTAATCAGGGCCTGGAGAACTGCCAACTTGGCATAGAACCCCACCGTGGGTGGCAAACCGGCCAAGGAGAACATGAAAATGGCCATGACGGCGGCAAACCAAGGGCTGCGGCGGGCCAGGCCCTTGAGATCAGTGAGGTTTTCGCTCTCAAAGCCTTCACGCGACAACAACATGATCAAGCCAAAGGTCCCCAAGGTGGTGAGCACATAGCTGACCAGGTAAAACATGGCGGAGCCATAACCGTTGGCGGCAGAGGCGGTCGTGAACTGCACCACTGTGGGCGTAAAGCCGAGCAACATGAAACCGATCTGGGCAATCGTTGAGTAAGCCAGCATGCGCTTCAAGTTGGTCTGCGCGATGGCGGCCAAATTACCCACGAGCAAAGAGCAGAAGGCCAGCACCATCAGCATTTGTTGCCAATCAACCGCCAAGCCTGACATGCCCTCGACCAGCAAGCGAAAAGTCAGGGCGAAAGCGGCCAGTTTGGGCGCGCCAGCAATCAACAACGTGACGCCTGTGGGAGCGCCTTGGTAAACGTCAGGGACCCACATGTGAAACGGTACAGCACCCAGCTTGAAGGCCAAACCAGACACCACAAACACCAGACCCAGCGTCAGCACCGCACGGTTGATGGTGCCCTCCGAGATCGCGGCGAACACCTCAGGAATCGTGAGCGAACCTGTTGCGCCGTAAATCATGGAAAGGCCATAAAGCAGAAAACCACTGGCCAGGGCGCCAAGCACAAAATACTTCATGGCAGCTTCGGTGGCATTCGCATTGTCTCGGCGCATGGCTGTGAGCGCGTAGAGCGACAAGCTCATCAACTCGAGACCCAGGTAGGTGACCAGAAAATGATTCGCCGACAGCATGATGTAAATGCCGAGCAAGGCAAACATCGACAAGGAAAACAACTCGCCTTTGAGCAGGCCATGGATTTCGGCATAGGCGCGGGTGTAAACCAGCGTGATCATCAAAGCTGAGGCCGAGAAAAACCCGAGCAGGTGCCCCAGCGGATCCGAAACCACCATGCCGCCCATGGCGTAGCCCGATTCGCCCACCTCGAAAAGCCACCAATGCAATATCGCTGTGATCGCCACAGAGAACTGGGTCAACCAGTAGGTTGTGGCGCGCTTGGGGTGCTTGAGCCAAAGGTCTGCAAGGGTGACCACCAGGGCAGCGCACAGCAAGGCCACTTCAGGCAGAAGATCAGAGAGGGTGTTTAACCAGTCCATGTTCATGGTGTTCAAAGGCACGCTGGTAAGTAAAAACGGGTGCGACAAACGCTACAACGAGTTTTCTGTCGCGGTGTAAGCCGGCGTTAGCAAGCAAAGCTGTCAGCGAGGCTGAGGCAACTTGGAAACTGAAACGTGCTTCAAGAGTTCGGTCACAGACACATGCATCGTGTCTGTAAAGGGCTTGGGGTAGATGCCCATGACCAACACAGCAATCGCCAGAAGGCTCAACATCAGCTTTTCCCGGCCGTTGATGTCTGTCAGCTCACGAACGTGCTCATTGGTCACGGGACCGAAGTAAACGCGCTTGACCATCCACAAGGTGTAGGCCGCACCAAAAATCAAGGTGGTGGCAGCCAAAGCGCCGACCATGAAGTTGAACTGAACAGCACCCAAAATGACCATCCACTCGCCCACGAACCCCGCCGTGCCTGGCAAGCCGCAGTTGGCCATTGCAAAAAACACCGCAAAGGCGGCAAAGGTGGGCATGGAGTTTACTACACCGCCATAGCTGGCAATCTCTCGGGAGTGCACTCGGTCATAGAGAACCCCAATACACAGGAACATGGCGCCAGATACAAACCCGTGGGAAATCATTTGAACCAGGCCACCCGATACGCCCAGCTCATTGAACATGAAGAAGCCCAAGGTGACGAAACCCATGTGCGCAATACTGGAGTAGGCCACCAGCTTTTTCATGTCTTGCTGCACCAGCGCAACCAAGCCAATGTAGAGCACCGCCACAAGTGACAGCGAGATGATCAGCCAGCTCCACTCCGTTGCTGCGTCGGGGGTGATGGGCAGCGAGAAGCGCAGAAACCCATAGGCGCCCAGCTTCAACATGATGGCGGCTAGCACCACCGAGCCGCCCGTAGGCGCCTCAACGTGAGCATCAGGTAACCAAGTGTGAACAGGCCACATGGGCACCTTCACGGCAAATGCTGCAAAGAAGGCGAAGAACAGCAACGTCTGGGCCGTCATGGGCAAGGGAAGCTGCTTCCAATCCAGGATGCTGAAGCTGCCACCCGAGGCGAAATACAGGTAGATCAGGGCCACCAACATCAGCAACGAACCGGCCAGCGTGTAGAGGAAAAACTTAAAGGCCGCATAAACCCTGCGTGGCCCACCCCAGACACCAATGATGAGGTACATCGGGATGAGCGTGGCCTCAAAAAAGATGTAGAACAGCAGGGCATCAAGCGCAGAAAACACGCCCACCATGATGCCGGAGAGAATCAGGAAGGCGCCCATGTACTGATTGACGCGCTCCGTGATTACTTCCCAACCCGCAATCACCACGATGATCGTGATGAATGCAGTCAGCAAAACGAACCACACAGAGATGCCATCCACACCCAGGTGATAGCGCACATGAAGGTTGTAAACCCAGGCCAAATTTTCCTGGAACTGCATGGCTGCAGTGCTGTTGTCAAAGCCCAAAATCAAGGGCACTGTCACCGCGAAGCTGGCCACCGCTGACAGCAGGGCGAGCCAGCGAACCAAGCGAGCCTGTTCGGGGCGCCCTAAAGCCAAGAGTAAGAGACCGGACAAAATGGGCAGCCAAATGGCCAAACTCAACAAATACATTTTCTTATTCTCCGCGGCCTGATCAGAAAGACCTGCCCAACAGGCTGCTCAAGTGGGGCCACAGTTGCCAGGTCATTAAGCCAATGACCCCCACAATCATGACCAGCGCGTACCAATAAAGATGGCCGGTTTGCACCAGGCGCACCATGGAGGCAAACATCCCAACGGTCCGTGCTGAGCCGTTGATCACCAAGCCATCGATCAAGCCCACATCTCCAACCTTCCAAAGGCCCTTGCCTAAGAGCCTTGCACCAGCGGCCAAAATGTTTTCGTTGAACCAGTCCATGTAGTACTTGTTCTCGAGCACGCGGTTGATGAAACCGGTTTTAGCCTTGATGGCTGCAGGCACCTGGGGGTACACCATGTAAAACAAGTAGGCCGTGACAACGCCAGAAAGCGCGAGCCAGAACGGCAGGGTTTGCAGGGAATGCAAGCCCATTTGAAACGCGCCTTGAAACTTCCCGGCCAGCACCTTCATGGCCGGATGCAGGTCTTCGCGCACAAAGATGGCATCTTTGAAAAAGTCACCATACAGCATGTACTCGATGGTTAAGTAGCCCACCAACACAGACGGCACAGCCAACAACACCAAGGGCAAGGTGACCACCCAAGGAGACTCATGGGGTTCGTGCACGCCATGGTGGTCGTCATGATGGTCATGCTCTGCGGGGAAGGGTTTGTGGCGGAAATTTTCCTTCCCGTGGAAAACCAGGAAGTACATGCGGAACGAGTAAAACGCCGTCACGAAGACACCCGCGAGCACGGCAAAATTAGCAAAACCTGCGCCCCACAATTGGCTCACATGCTCTGCCTCAATGATGCTGTCCTTAGAGAAAAAGCCCGAGAAAAACGGCGTGCCAATCAGGGCCAATGAGCCGAGCAAGGACGTGATCCAGGTGATGGGCATGTACTTGCGCAGGCCACCCATGTTGCGGATGTCTTGATCGTGGTGCATGCCGATGATGACCGAGCCTGCCCCAAGGAAAAGCAGTGCCTTGAAGAACGCATGGGTCATCAGGTGGAACACGGCCACCGAGTAGGCTGAGGCACCCAGCGCCACGGTCATGTAGCCCAGCTGTGAGAGCGTGGAGTAGGCAACCACCCGCTTGATGTCGTTTTGAATCACGCCCATGAAGCCCATGAACAACGCGGTGATCGCGCCAATCACCATGACAAAGCTCAAAGCGGTGTCAGAGAGCTCAAACAGGGGCGACATGCGAGCCACCATGAAAATACCTGCCGTGACCATGGTAGCCGCGTGAATCAGCGCCGAAATCGGGGTGGGGCCTTCCATGGAATCAGGCAGCCAAACATGCAAGGGGAACTGGGCGCTCTTGCCCATGGCACCAATGAACAGACAAATGCAGATCACCGTGATGAGCATCCAGCTGGTGCCGGGAAACATGTACTTGGCGAGGAAGTCGGCCTTGGAAAAGACCTCGATGTAGTTGAGCGTGCCAGCGAAAGCCACAATCAAACCAATGCCCAAGATGAAACCGAAGTCACCCACGCGGTTGACCAAAAAGGCCTTCATGTTGGCAAACACCGCCGTAGGTTTTTGGTGCCAAAAACCGATCAGCAGATACGAGACTAAACCCACCGCTTCCCAGCCAAAGAATAACTGCAGGAGGTTGTTGCTCATCACCAGCATCAGCATGGCGAAGGTGAACAATGAGATGTAGCTGAAGAAGCGTTGATAGCCGGGGTCTTCAGACATGTAGCCGATGGTGTAGATGTGCACCATCAACGACACAAATGTCACCACACACATCATCATGGCCGAGAGGCCATCGATCATGAAGCCCACTTCCATCTTGAGGCCCCCCAGCGCCATCCACTCATACAGGGTGGCGTTGAAGCGAGCTCCCTCCAGCACTACATCTCTGAGCACGCTGGCGGAGATCAGGAAGGAGATGAGCACACCCAGAATAGTGAAGACATGGGCGCCGCGCCGACCCACCGCGCGGCCCAGGAAGCCTGCAATGACAGCGCCCGCCAGAGGTGCCAGTGGCACCGCCAGCAACAATTGTTGCGAAAGTTGTGTAGCCATGTTGTTGTGATTTTTCGGGTGTACGGACTCAGCCTTTGAGGGTGTCCATCTCTTCGACGCTGATGTTTGCGCGATTACGGAACAGCACCACCAAAATCGCCAGGCCGATGGCCGCCTCGGCGGCAGCCACCGTCAGGATGAAGAACACGAAGACCTGCCCGGCCATCCGGTCATCAGCCAATGGCAAATAATGCGAGAAAGCAATAAAGTTGGTGTTGACCGCCAAAAGCATCAGCTCAATGGCCATGAGCAGAACGATCAAGTTCTTGCGATTCAGAAAAATACCCACCACAGACAGGGCGAACAAAATAGCCCCGAGGGTCAGGTAATGTCCCAAGGCCAATTGGCCCAAATTGGCGCTCAAACTCATGGCTTATCTCCTGCCGCAGCGGCCGGAGGAAGTTCGGAAGCCGACTCCTCTACCGTGGGTTTCATTTTGATGATGCGAACCCGATCCGCCTTCTTGACCCGAACCTGCTCGGAGGGGTTGAGATACTTGGAATCCTTGCGACGGCGCAGTGTCAAGGCGATGGCGGCAATGATGGCCACCAGCAGCAGCACGGCTGCAATCTGCAAGGGGTAGAGGTAGTCGGTGTAGAGCTCGATACCGAGCATCTTGGTGTTGCCCAATTCAGCCAACAAGGGGTCAACAGGTGCAACGCGCCGGTCAAAGCCAGGGATCAGGACCAAAGACATTTCAAGGGCAATGACCACACCGACAAACGCAGCCACGGGAAAATGCTTCCAGAACCCCTGCCTGAACGATTCGGTGTTGATGTCAAGCATCATCACCACGAACAGGAATAGCACCATGACCGCACCCACATAAACCAAAACAAGGGTGATGGCCAAGAACTCAGCTTGCAGCAGGACCCAAATACAGGCCGCCGAAAAGAAGGCCAGCACCAGAAACAGTGCCGCATGAACGGGGCTACGTGCTGTGATGACCCGAAAAGCCGAGAGCAGCAGGAAGGTCGAGAAAATATAGAAAAAAACGGGGGTCGTATTCATGGGATTCGGATGTCTGCCTCAGCGATAGCGAGCATCGGCCTCTCTGTTGGCAGCGATTTCTTTCTCAAAGCGATCACCCACCGCGAGCAGCATGTCTTTGGTGAAGTAAAGATCGCCGCGCTTTTCGCCGTGGTATTCGAAAATATGCGTCTCTACGATCGAGTCGACCGGGCAGCTCTCTTCACAGAAACCGCAGAAGATGCATTTGGTGAGATCGATGTCGTAACGCGTGGTACGGCGCGAGCCGTCGTCACGCACAGTCGACTCGATGGTGATGGCCATGGCGGGGCACACAGCCTCGCACAGCTTGCAAGCAATACAACGCTCTTCACCATTTTCGTAGCGCCGCAGCGCGTGCAAGCCCCGGAAGCGAGGAGACGCAGGCGTTTTCTCTTCAGGGAACTGCACGGTCACTTTGCGCGCAAAGAAATGCCGCCCTGTCAGGGCCATGCCCTTAAAGAGCTCGGTGAGCATGAAGCTAGAAAAAAGCTCCTTGATGGTGGCAACCGCCATGACAAACCTTCCTTCTTCGGACTATTTCCAGATGTTCCAGGGAGACTGAATCCACAGCCCGACCACAACCAACCACACCAGGGTGACCGGTATGAAAATCTTCCAACCCAGACGCATGATTTGGTCATAGCGAAAGCGTGGGAATGTGGCTCGCACCCATAGGAACAGCGTGCAAACCATGAATGTCTTGGCAAAAAGCCAGAACCAGTTCCAAAGCCACAGGGTGCTTGTGATGAAAGCTGGCGTCTCGATGCCAAACACTGAGAGTGATACCGGCGCCATCCAGCCACCCAAGAAAAGCAAGGAGGCGACCACAGAGACCAGAATAATGTTGGCGTACTCGGCCAGGAAGAACATGGCAAACGACATACCAGAGTACTCGACCATGTGCCCTGCCACGATTTCCGACTCGCCTTCGACCACATCAAAGGGGTGGCGATTGGTTTCGGCGATCCCTGCAATCACGTAGACCACAAAGATGGGAAGCAGCGGCAGCCAGTTCCAGCTCAAAAAGCTAACACCCATGTCAGCAAACATGCCACGCCCTTGGGCCAGAACAATCTCAGTGAGATTCAGGCTGGCAGACACCATGAGTACCACCACCAGACAAAAGCCCATGGCAATCTCATAGCTCACCATCTGGGCTGACGCACGCAGGGCCCCTAGGAAGGCATATTTTGAATTGGAGGCCCAACCTGCAACGATCACGCCATACACCTCCATCGAGGTGATAGCCATCAGGAAAAGCAGGCCCGCATTGATGTTGGACAGCGCAGCCTCTGGACCGAAAGGAATCACAGCCCATGCAGCCAGTGCAGGCATGATGGTCATGACTGGCGCAATCAGGAACAACGCTTTGCTCGACGCTGTAGGAACGATGATTTCCTTGAAGATCAGCTTGACGGCATCGGCAATCGGTTGAAGCAAGCCCAGAGGGCCCACACGGTTGGGGCCCGGACGAATTTGAGTCCAGGCGATGGCCTTGCGCTCCCACAACGTCAGGTAGGCCACACAGATCATGAGGGGCAAGACCAGCGCTACGATCTTGATCAGCGTCCAGACCAAGGCCCACGCAGCACCCAGCGTCGACGCGCCGAATTCTTGGATGGTTTGAAGAAGTTCCAGCATGTCCGTCTCAGACCTTCTCGACAGTGATGGGGCCGAACATCGGGCCCAGCTTGGAGGTGGCTTCTTGACCAGTGGGGATGCGAACGGCTTGAGCTGCCAAGCTGGGATCGCACTCCACGGGGAGAACCACTGCGGATGAGTTTTGCTTCACACGCACCGAGGCGCCTTCAAACAAGCCGAGGGCGTTCCAAACCGCAGTTGACACGGTGGCTACCACTGCGCGGGCATCGGCCGTCAATTGCAACGAGGTCGCACGACGAACCATGCTGTCGGTGGCATAGATCGACACGTCTGTCAGACGCTCGAGCTGATCAAGGGACCTGGGCTGTACAGCAACCAGTTGGACCGCAGTGAGCGCTTGGTTGCTAAGCCGATCGGGAAAGTTGAGCGGGTCACCCAGCGCTGCCTC
>CANHBY010000022.1 GCA_947458895.1 Burkholderiales bacterium
AGATTGAACGAGATCACAAATGACTGGCTTGGTATGACTGGTGAACGCAATGTACACGAATGCGCGCCAAACGGAAGCGCTTTTCACACGAATTCGACGAAATGTGATAAGTCACTACGCGCAAGCACTTAAGCCAGGCCCCGGGGCCTGGGGGCAGTCCTGGAAGCTATTAGAGCTTTTGGCGATCGTGGCACTGACCGGCTCCGCTGGGGCACAATCTGGGCTCATGGGAGTTTCAAATGTCTGAAGTGCAGCGGTTAGATTTCTTTTTGCGAGGTGAGCACATTGCGCTCGATGCGCTCTTGAAGGCCTCAGGGGTGGCCGAAAGTGGTGGCCGGGCCAAGGTGCTGATCGGGGAAGGCGCTGTGCTTGTTGATGGCCAACCGGAGACGCGCAGGGCCTGCAAAATCAGGGCTGGCCAGGTGGTGAATTTCAGTGGCGTGCGCATTGCTGTCCGAGCAGCCCAGGCGGAGTGACCATGATGTGGAATCAGCCCTCCTTGTCGTCCCAAGCTGCTTTGCCTCGGGTTTCTCTGTCTGAGCTGGTGCCCTCGCTGAAAGATCAGGGCTTTGCTGCGATAGACCCTGCGAGTTTGAGTTCAGCCCTGGGCGAGGAGTTGTCGGAATTGTGTGCGCTGGGGCCGTTTTGGGACGACCTGCCTGCGGATGCTTACCTGCGCGACGGCGGCCGATACCGGCGTCGGCGTCATTCGTGTTTTGTCATCACGGGGTCGCATGTCGAGTGTGTGCCACACCGTGCGCACTGGCAGCCAGTGGCTTACAACGCCTTGCACGGTGGCATTGAGCGCTGGTTCGAGCCCCTTGATCCGGCGCTGGTGAATCAAGCGCTTTGGGGTCGCCTGCTGGTTCGCCTGTCTCAGGCTTGTTCAGAGGTCAAGGGCGATCAGCCTTGGTTTGTGGAAGCGCACCAGTTTCGAATCGACACGACCGACGGTATTGGGCGGCCCACCCCGGAAGGTGCCCACCGGGATGGCGTCGATTTTGTGGCCGTGATTTTGGTGTCACGTCACAACATCAAGGGGGGCGAGAGCCGCATCTTTGAAGCCGACGGGCCCCATGGCATTCGGTTCACCCTGTCTGAACCATGGACCTTGCTGATGATGGACGACGAGCGAGTCATCCACGAGACGACTCCTATCCAGCCACTGGTAGAGGGCGGTCATCGCGACACGCTGATACTGACATTCCGCCGAGGTGGGTTTCAGGGGCTTTGACGCCACTTGACTAAAACGGCACTTCGCAACTCAAGGCCAAGGGCTCATGGTGTGAGGGGTGTTCGATCTCGATGAATCGAGCGTGCAGCAAAAGCCGTGGTGCTCGCTTGACCTGCGCGTGGGTGGCATAGAGGGCATCGCCCAAAATTGGGTGGCCCATCCAACTCAGGTGAACCCTGAGCTGGTGACTGCGGCCAGTGACGGGAGTGAGCGCCACTCGCGTGGTGGCTTGGCTTGTGTCGCGCGCCAGCACTTGATAGTGGGTGATCGACGGCTTGCCATTTTCGAAGTCTACTTTTTGCTTGGGTCGCTGGGGCCAGTCGGCGATCAAGGGTGCATTGATTTCACCGGCATCATCGGTCATCAGGCCGTCCACCACGGCCACATATTCTTTGCGCACCTTGCGTTGTTCGAACTGATGGCTCAGGGCGCGTTGAGCATCAAGCCCCCTGGCGAACAGGAGAATGCCTGAGGTGGCCATGTCGAGGCGATGGACCACCTTGGTGTCTGCGAAGTGCTGCTGGGCTCGCTGGGTGACGCTGTCATGGGCCAAGTCTCCCCGGCCGGGCACGGAAAGCAGGCCACTCGGCTTGTTGACGGCGATGAGGAATTTATCAACATACAAAACCTCGAGTTCGGCCTGTTGGAGGGAATGCATCGGGGGTTTGCCAAGGGTTTGTGGTGGTCGGCCGCGAGCGTTGCGAGCCCAGCGGCCTGCTGCGTTGTGACGGACTACCCGTTTGGGGGGGCGTGTGAAATGAGTGAGGTATTCACTAGTTTACTTTTGCACAGGCCTGGGTGGATACTGAAGGCACTTGCTTCAAGTGAGTGATTCGATGGCTGAGCAAATCATTTATTTTGGTCTTTTCCTGGCTTGTCTTGCAGTGCTTGTCAATTTGATGGCCGGTGGCACATTGTTGCTCCACGCCAAGCGCTTGTGGCGTGATGTGCGGGCCATTCCTGCAGCCCGCAGGCGCCGCGCGTACCTTGAGAATGAATTTCGTTCTACCCGCAAGCAGTCTAAAAGGCAGCCTCAGAGCCGGTCCACCCTGGATCACTGAGCAGGCCACAGCGTCCCGCACCCAGGTCATTTTCCTGCGTCCTGGGGGTCGTGCCGCTTGAGTTGGGCGAGAATCGAACCCATCTTGATCGCCCTGACACCCATGTCTTCCCCGCTGCATACTGACGAATCCGCGATGCGTTTGGCCCTGTATCAAGCCCAGGCGGCTTGGGCTGCGGGTGAGGTTCCGGTTGGCGCGGTGATCGTGCGTGGGGGAGAGGTCATTGCCGTGGGCTACAACCGCCCCATTGCTGAAAGCGATCCCACGGCACATGCTGAAATTGTGGCCTTGCGTCAGGCCGCCCGTTTGATGTCGAACTACAGGCTACCTGAATGCGAACTCTTCGTGACTCTGGAGCCCTGCGCCATGTGTGCCATGGCTTTGCTGCATGCACGGTTCAAACGCGTGGTGTTTGGCGCTTCAGATCCCAAGACGGGTGCAGCAGGTTCGGTCGTGAACCTCTTTGAGAGTGCTCAGCTCAACCCTCATACCGAACTGACGGGGGGGGTGTTGAGTGAGCCGTGCGGGCAGGTGCTGCGTGATTTTTTTGCCGAGCGCCGACGAGCCTCTCGGCAAAAGCGCGAAGCAATGAACCTTTTGCCTGGGCCCGGCACGGCCCAAGTGCTGGGTGATGACACCCTAATTAACTCCGACACACCATGACCTCTTTGATTTTGTTCAGCCCCAGTGGGGTGCTGGCGCGTGCTTTGCCTTTGCGTCGTGCAGCCAAGCGCCTACAGTTGGATGGTTTTGATGTGTCCATTGATGAGGGAGCCTTGCTCAAGCATCAGCGCTTTGCTGGCGATGACGACGCCCGGCTGGCAGCCCTTCACCGCGTGGCCGATCTGGCTCCCAGCGTGGCCTTGGCCACGAGAGGGGGCTATGGTTTGACCCGGCTGCTGGACCGCATCGATTGGCCTCGCATTGAGCGCAGCATTGAGCGTGGTACGCGCTGGGTGGGGCACAGCGACATGACAGCCTTTCAACTGGGCTTGCTGGCGCATGCCAAAACCCATGTCACCACATGGGCAGGCCCGTTGGCCTGTGGTGACTTTGGCGGCGACGAGGTGGACGAGATCACGCAAGCTTGTTTCCTGGAGGCCATGAGCGGCCAACTCGAGGCGCTTGGCTTTACGGAGGGAGGGCCGGGTCGCAGGCGGGCTTCCAATACGCAGTCTTTCGATGGCCTCGAGGTGACCGGCACCTTGTGGGGGGGGAACCTTTGCATGGTCAGCACCCTGCTGGGGACGCCCCACTGGCCGGCACGCCGAGTCACCAAGGGTGGCATTTTGTTTTTGGAAGATGTGAACGAACACCCCTACCGCGTAGAGCGCAGCCTGCTGCAACTGCATCAGGCGGGGGTGTTGGACAGTCAAAAAGCTGTTTTATTAGGCGACTTCACTGAATATAAAAAATCACCGCTGGACCGCGGCTACAACCTCGATGGGGTCGTGGCGTACCTGCGCAGCCTGACTCGAACGCCCATCCTGACAGGCCTGCCTTTTGGGCATGGGCCCACCAAGATCAGCCTGCCTGTGGGTGAAAAGATCGACTTGGTGGTGCAGGGCAGGGATGTGTTGATGGGGTGGGCGCATGAGGATTGACCTGGCCACAGAGTTGGCACGCTCGTACATTTGGAAAACTATTCTTCCAACCTCGGTGGTTAGAATTCCGCTGTGACTTTACTTCGCCCCCACCTCCGAACTCTGGCTCTGTTGGCCGCATTGGCCATGTTGTGCATGGCCTTCGTGCCAGCCATTGGCCGGTGGGTGAGGGCAGCGCAGGGGGCTGATTTTTGGGCTGAGGTTTGCACGGCCAGTGGCCTCCAAGTGGTCTTGGCTTCGTCCGCTGACGAGGGGGCTGGGCCGGCCAAAAGCTCAGTCCAACAGATGGATCATTGCCCCTGGTGTGCCCACATGGGAGCAGGCCTGCCCCCGGCCGAGCTTCGCATCTCCATGGTGTTTGGCGGCACCACTACACATCCGGCACTTTTCTACCGCGCGCCTGCGCGGTTGTTTGCTTGGGTCCCGGCGCAGCCCAGGGCTCCGCCCGCTCTTCTGGCTTGAAAACCTGAACCTGAGCCCCTCGGCTTGAGCTTTGTCTCGCTGCCGGGTTCTTTCTTAGTTTCTTGGCAGGCCATGGCCCTCATCGGGGCCACGCCGCAGCCAGCAGCCGGATATCTCACATGACTTTCTACAAGGTAGAAGCTTTTCGCATTCCCGCCATTCCTGTACACCACCTCGCCGCCTTGACTTGTCTGGCATGGGCCTCCACAGCCCATGCTCAGGGCGTGGCCACTGAAGCCCAATTGGCTCCCATCACCGTTTCAGGCAGTGCCCCACGCAGTGGCTTGGCCCCGGGTCTGCCCAGCAGCACGGCCAGTCGGACGGCAGATGATTTGCGCGAGCAAAATCTCTTCAACCCCGAAGACGCGCTGAAATATGTGCCCAACACCAGCATGCGCAAGCGCTACATCGGTGACCGCAATGCGCTGATCGGCGGTCGCAGCTTTGGCACGTTGCAGCCCTCCAGAGGTCTGGCCTATGTTGATGGCTATTTGATTTCGAACTTTTTAGGGCGCTTTGATGGCCCGCGCTGGAACATGGTGACGCCCGAGGCGATTGCCAGGGTGGATGTGCTTTATGGTCCGTTTTCGGCCATTTACCCCGGCAACTCCATCGGCACCACCGTAGCCATCACAGAGCGTGAGCCGCGGGCCTTCGAGGGCGGAGCACGTTTGACCGGCTACAAGCAGAGGTTCAGCCTTTATAGTCAATCGAGTGACTTCGATGGCCATCAGGTGTCAGCCTATCTTGGTGATCGCTTGCCAACGGGCCTTTGGTACAGCCTGGCCCTCAATCATCAGAACTCGACCTCTCAGCCGATGAACTACGCCACCGTGAGCGCCAATGGTGCCGGCGTGTTCCCCGCGGTGACAGGTGCAGCCACGAATGTCTCCGGCATTCAATACGACACCGATCCGTTGGGCCAAAAACGAGCCATTTTTGGTGCCAGTGGCGGTGCTGTCGATCACACCGTCCAAGACACGGTGAAGCTCAAGCTGGGCTATCAGTTCACGCCCGAGCTGATGGGCAGCGCGATGCTGGGCCAGTGGCACAACGACACGACGAACACCAATCGCCCCTTTATTCGCGATGCGGCGGGCAATCTGGTCTGGGCTGGCAAAGTTACGGATGGCGTCAATACCTTCAATCTGCTGCCCAGTACCTTTGCGCCCTCCACACGTGATGAAACTCATCGGCATGCAGGCCTGACCCTGAAGACCCGTTATGCCAAAGGGTGGAACGGCTCGGTCGTTTACTCCAACTATCGCATCGTGCAAGACATTGCTCGCCAGGCGAATGTGCCTGAAAACGAGGCCCTCAATGGGGGGGCCGGCACCTGGACCCACCGCGATGGCACGGGCTGGAATACCTTCGAGCTCCAAAGCACCTACACCCCGAGCGAGGGAGATTTCACAGGGGGGCGTCATGCCTTGACCTTTGGCTTGCACCGCAACGCCTATGTGCTGAACAGCCCCACCCGCAATGCCCCTGACTGGCGAAACACCGAGACCACGCTGAGCCAGTTTTACACAGGCCGCACGGAAGTGCTGGCACTCTATGCTCAAGACGCATGGAGGCTGAGGCAAGACCTGACCCTCACTTTGGGCCTGCGCCAGGAGCAATTTGACTCGAAAGGGGGCGAGCAAATGGTGCGCACCAGCACCTGCAGCCCCTCGCCTCAGGCCAGCTGTGTGAATAACGGCGACGGAAGCTTTAACCGCACCGTGGCCTACAGCAGCCGATCGCTTCAAGGCACTTCCCCGAAGGCCTCGTTGGCCTGGAGTTTGCCTCAGGATGTGTTGCTCAAGGCCAGTTACGGCAAAGGGGTTCGCTTTCCCAATGTGGAGGAGATGTACAACGGCACACTCACCAGCAGCAGCCAGAGCTTGAGCGACCCCAACCTGCGCCCCGAGCGATCCAACGCGCTGGAGTTGAGCGCTGAAAAAGATTGGGATCAGCACCATCTGAGGGTTTCGCTTTTTCATGACGATGTGAAAGACGCCATCCTGCGCCAGACGGATATCAGCGTCACGCCCACGGTGACGCGCATCTCCAATGTGGACCGCGTCAAGACTCATGGTCTGGAGCTGGTTTGGCAGACGCAAGACTGGTTGCTCAGGGGCTTGAGCCTGGATACCAACCTGGCCTGGGCGAATTCCAAGGTGGCCGCCAACGAGAAGGATCCGCAATCGGTGGGCAAGTATTGGCTGCGGGTGCCCAAGGTGCGCGCCAATATCCTGGCCTCTTATCGCCCCAATGATCAATGGATGGGCAGCGTGGGTGTGCGCCACTCAGGCAGGGCCTATAACGACGTCTACAACCGCGATGTGAATCCTGATGTGTATGGCGGCGTTTCGTCGTTCACCTTCCTGGATGTGCGTGCAAGCTACAAGGTTCATGCCAAGGCCGAGCTGGCCGTGGGGATCGACAACCTGAACGATCAGCGTGCGTTCCAGGCCCACCCTTATCCGGGGCGGACCCTGTTCACCGAGCTGCGCGTGCGGTTTTGAACCGACTTGAAGGAAATCAGCCATGGTCATGACTGTCAATCTCGATCGCGAGAACAATGAAGTGGTGCAAGGCTCCGGTGCATCTGCACTGCGCCGTTTGTTTTGGCGGGTGCACTTTTGGGCCGGTTTGATCACCACCCCCATCATTTTGTTTGCAGCGCTCACTGGGTTGCTCTATGTGTTCACGCCGGAGATCGAGGCCTGGCGGCATGCGGGGCTTGACCAGGTGCCTGTGTCTCAAGAGCTTGTTTCCTTGGATGAACAGGTTCAGGCGGCCTTGCAAGCCTTTCCGGATCAGGCTGTGCGGTCTGTGGTTCCAGCCCACCAGCCTGGCAACACCACGCAAGTGGTGTTGCGGCCGCCTCATGAGCATCACGCCGCGATGGGCATGACCGGCGCTGGCAATTCAGGCCAAGCGGGCAAGGGCGAGCATGGCCATGGCTTGCCCAGGGGCAGCATCGTCTACATCAACCCTGCCAACGCTGAAGTGGTGGGGAGCCTGCAGGAAATGGAGCGCTTCAAGACCTGGGCCAAACGCCTTCATTCAAGCGCTCTGCAGGGCAATTCCTGGCGGTGGATCATCGAGCTGGGGGCCAGTTGGATGTTGCTCATGTTGATCACCGGCATCGTCATGTGGTGGCCTCGCTCGCAAGCGCAAGGTGGCCGGGGTTGGCAGGCCTTGGTGCCACGCCTGGGCAAAGGCCGGCTGACTTGGCGTGACGCCCACGCCTTGCTCGGTCTGGCCATGGGCCTGGTGTTGGCGGTGTTGATGGTCACGGGGCTGACCTGGTCACGCCAGGCTGGTGAAAATTTCCGTAGCTTGCAAAAAGCCCTGGCCCAGGAGGCCCCCAAGCCCCCTTCGAGTTTGCAAAGCACCCGGCCCCCCGGTGCAACACCTCTAAGCTGGCAGGCCGCCTACGCATTGGCACGCGATCAGGCACCTGACATCTCACTGCAGTTGACGCCACCCCAGGGCTCCCAAGGTGTCTGGCGCATTGAAAACTTCGACCGCGATCAGCCCACCAAGCGCTTCCAGTTGGCCCTGGACGCCTACAGCGGCTCGACCCTGTTTGCCACCGCGTGGCGTGATCTGCCCTTGTTCGCCAAGTCGACGGCGGTGGGCATTCCCTTTCACCGCGGAGAGTTCGGCCTGTGGAACAGGGTGCTGCTGGTGCTGGCTGCGCTGGTGACCCTGTTCTCTGTGGTGTCGGGTTGGGTGATGTGGTGGAAGCGGCGCCCTCAGGGGAGCGTGGCAGCACCGAGCCTCACCCTGAGGCAGCTCAAGGGGGTGCCAGGGTGGCTATGGCTGATGGCTGGTGTATTGTGTTGGGCCTTGCCTGTGTGGGGCTGGAGTGTGCTGGCCTTGGTAGCGACTGAGATTGCTGGCGCGCTGGTTCACCGAGGCTTCGCCCGAGGTCTTTGAGTTGTTGATTTTTCGCCCACATGAGTGATTCGTCCCTTCGTCAGCATCGTCATGCGCGCGTGTACAGCGCGGTGCTGGTCGTTGGCATTCATGTGGCGCTGATTGGCAGCTTGGTGGGGGCTGGCATGAGCAAGTTGCCGGCGGTGCAGCCTGAAGCCCTGAGGGTGAGTCTGATCACCCCCAGCCCGCGGGTGCTTCCGGTGGACAACTCACCCAGTCCTCCCACCCCCGCGGTGCAAAGGCCGGTAGTTCAGGCCCCCAAGCAGCAAGCCGGTAAGCCGCAAGCCGGTAAGCAGCTTGCGGCTCGTTCAGCGATTGCCCCACCTATTGATGCTGCACCCCCTACGCCGACTCAGTCGGCCCTCCGTGTGGAAAGTGGGGCCCCTCCCAACGCGTTGCCCCACCTCGCTCCGGCCGATATAGCCACTGTTCATGCTGCCGCGGCCCTCACCAGTGTCCCTTCGGCCGCAGGCCCCCAAACAATGCAGATTGGCCTGGTGTGTCCCCTGCAAGTCAAGCCCATGATGCCGGCCAAAGCCCTGCGCGATGGGGTGGAGGGCAGCGTGACCGCTCGCATCACGGTTCGAGCTGGCAAAGTCATTCAGGTGGATATCACCAGCTCAGAGCCACGAGGGATGTTCGATGCCGCTGTTCGAAAGGCCGTCGCTCAATACCGCTGCGAATCGCCTTCTGATGTGGAGGTGGTCGCAACGCAGGTATTTGATTTCAGAATGGATTTTTGAGCAGGTTGTAAGATGATCTGATGTTGGATTGGGGTCAGGTGTTGCCTGATGTTCGGTCTACGATAGGCAATGATGATGACTACCCCTGCGCCTGCGTATCCACCACCCTCACCTCCAACTCGATGAACTCGCGGAACGCCTCCTGATTTTCGTTCGGATAGTGGCGAGCCCTGAAGGCGTCTTCGAGCTTTTGACGATCACCGTCGTTGTTCATGTCCAGCTTGTTGTCTTGGATGAAGGCTTCGAGGAAGGCCTTGTCCTCGCCGGTGAGCTCGATCCCTTCGTCGCCCGCGTACT
>CANHBY010000023.1 GCA_947458895.1 Burkholderiales bacterium
GTGAAAGCGCTACGCACCCGATTGGGCAGCACTGCGGCGCGCTGGCGGCGTTGCTCCGCCTTGCGGGCACGAGCCCGCCGCGTTGTCGCGCCTTGCCAGCACACCGCAGCGCTGCCCACTCGGGCGCGTCCAACTGCAGTTTTTAGGTTCAAACGGGTAACCGTTGAGATCTCTGATGTCCACTTTTACCCCCGAACGTTGTATCCCGCATCGACATAAATGGTCTGACCAGTGACTTGCTTGGCGTTATCGGAAACCAGAAATGACGCCATTTCTCCGATTTGCTCGAGTGTGACCAACTGGTGCAATGGAGCTATCTCAGCAGCCTCTTGCATGAGCTTGTCAAAATCCGTGAGGCCCGATGCGGCACGGGTTTTCACTGGACCGGTAGACAAAGCGTTCACGCGGATGTGCTGCCCCCCCAATTCAAAAGCAAGGTATTTGACACACGATTCAAGCGCAGCCTTAACCGGACCCATGAGGTTGTAGTTGGTAACGACTTTCTCGGCACCGTAAAAGCTCATGGTGAGGATCGAGCCGCCCTCGTTCATCAACGGTTCTGCCGCTTTGGCAAGACGCAAAAGTGAGTGGCAAGAGATATCCATGGCCTGCGCAAACCCCGCGCTCGTGCTGTCCACGATGCGCCCGTGCAAATCTGCCTTCGGCGCAAAGGCGATGGAGTGCAGCAAAAAATCAAGTTTCCCCCATTGTTCGGCAATCGCAACGAACAGTGCCTCCTGCTCGCTGGGCTGGGTGACATCGAGCTTCATGCAAATTGGTGCGTTAAGTCTTTCTGCTAGCGGCTGCACATAGGACTGGGCTTTGTCGTTGAGATAAGTCACGGCCAACTCTGCGCCATGATCTCTAAAAGACTCTGCACATCCCCACGCGATCGACGCATCGTTCGCAATACCCACGACGAGCCCTTTCTTTCCCGCTAGCAGGCTCATGCCACTTTGCTCCCGTTGAGTTCCATATTCTTTCTGCCCAAAATATCGGCTTCGCCGCGCGTTTCATTCGTCACCAACTCACCTTGGGTTTGGATGGCAATACCGGCAGCGTTGGCCTCATCGGTGTCAATGTGCATCTCCGTGGTGTAACCCTCTTTCACACGAATCAGGGTGTTGGCCAATGACACGCCTCGATCCCCCTGACCGACTTTCACATCGACATAGTCCCCGTCCTTTAACCCCATCCTCACGGCATCTGCGGGACTCATATGAATATGTCGAGCAGCGATGATCAGGCCGTTCGTTTCTATCTCTCCTGCTGTACCGCGCAGCTTGACTTTGGGCGTGCCTTGCAGCTTGCCGGAGGGACGTACCGGCGCCTCCACACCCAGCGTGAAGGTATCGGTTTTGGAGACTTCGATTTGCGTGTGTTCGCGGGTTGGTCCCAGCACGCGCACAGTTTTGAACGAACCCTTCGGACCGATGACGCTCACCGTTTCCTCCGCTGCCCAGCCTTCGGTTTGCGTGAGATCACGCAATTTTTTGAGCTGGTGGCCTTTGCCAAACAAGGTCTCCACAGTCTGCTGCGACAAATGGGCATGGCGCGCAGAAACCGCCACAGGGACATGCCATTTCTTGGGCGCCACCTGCTCACGTTGCGCCAGCAAATGGTTCACTTCCTGAGCAATCATCAGTTGCTCACATGTTTGCGTGACGATCACCTTGATGCGCGAATCAAAGCCCTGAACCTGCGGCGCTTCAAAGCCGGTGAGCTTGACCGACTGGTTCTTATCATCATCAAGGTGCAAGCCCAGAAACTCGAACTTGTCGCAAATGCGGCGTCGCATGCTGGCTGAGTTCTCGCCAATACCGCCGGTAAATGCAATGACATCCAAGCCGCCCATCGCAGCCGCATAGGCGCCAATGTATTTACGCACTCGGTAGGCATAGACATTGATTGCAAGCTGCGCATCCGAGTCACCCTCAGCAGCTTTTTGCTCCACCGCTCGCAAGTCATGACTGCCTGCAAGTGCCTTCAGGCCACTGTTGGCGTAGAGCTGGCGCTCGATCTCCTCCATACCCAAACCCAGCTCCCGAGCCAGATAAGTCAGCATGCCCGGGTCGACATCACCGGAGCGTGTACCCATCACCAGCCCCTCGAGTGGCGTCATACCCATGGAGGTGTCAATTGAAAACCCTCGGTTGATCGCGCACAGACTGGCGCCATTACCAAGATGGCAGCTGATGATTTGCAACTCTGTGACCGGGCTCTTGAGCTCCCGCGCCACGCGCAGCCCCACATACTTATGCGACGTGCCATGAAAGCCATAGCGTCGCACCCCCTTATCACGCCATGCCTTGGGTATCGCGTACGTGTAAGCACGGTCGGGAATTGTGTGGTGAAAGGCTGTATCAAACACGGCGACTTGCGGAACATCCGGCCACAGCTCACGGCTGGCGGTCATCGCTTTCAAATTCGCTGGGTTATGCATCGGGGCAAGCGCCGTGCAAGCCTCGATTTGCTTCAGGACTTGAGCATCAATCAGCGTGGGGCTATGCAGGTGCTGCCCCCCATGAGCCACGCGGTGGCCTACAGCATCGAAATCCGCAAAACCGAATTCACTCAACACGTGCGGTACACGCATGATCGCTTCGTCAATGGTGTTGAGGCACTCGGTGCGTTTCAACGATGGGGCTTGCTCGCCTCCCATGCGGTAATGCAAGGTGCATGCGCCGTCGTGAAAGCCCTCAAACTCACCTTTAAAGACACGGCTGTCCTCGATGTTCATGTCGAACACGCCAAACTTCAGGCTGGAGCTTCCAGCGTTGTACACAAGAATTTTCATAGGGCTCAAATCATCCGTTTAAACGCAAGTCGAATCTGCTTTTCGGTTTCGATGATGGCAAACAACGCCACACCGATGGCCACGACGAGTAGCCCGTCCAGCAGTGGCACCGACTCGGTTGCGAACACCGATTGCAAAGGGGGCAGATAGGTCATGGCGAACTGCGCTGCCGTCACGATGGCAACCACAATCCAAACCGCCTTGGTGCCTCGTACCGCTTTCCAAGTCAACGAAGTGTTGTAGAAATTTCGGATAAAAAACAGATGAAAAATCTCCATGACCACCAGCGTGTTCACGGCCAGCGTGCGGGCCAGCTCGATGGAGTAGCCGCGATCAATCGCGTATGCATGAATGCCGTAAACCCCAGACAGAAAAAGAACCGCCACCAAAACGATGTGCCACAACAAAGTGCCGTCGAGCAGCGGCTCGCTGCGCACGCGCGGCGGCCGCAACATGGTGCCGTCCTCGGTAGGCTCAAAAGCCAGGGCCAGGCCCAGAGTGATGGCGGTAATCAAATTGATCCAGAGAATCTGAATGGCCGTCACCGGTAAGGTCATTCCAAATAACAAAGCTACGATGATGACCATGGCCTCGCCAGCGTTCGTTGGTAAAGTCCAGCTGATCACTTTGCGGATGTTGTCGTAGACCGTGCGACCTTCTCGTACGGCGGCGACGATAGAGGCAAAGTTGTCATCAGCCAGCACCACCTCAGCGGCCTCTTTGGCAGCCTCTGACCCTTTGTTCCCCATGGCGATCCCGGCATCGGCGCGTTTGAGTGCTGGCGCGTCATTGACCCCATCGCCGGTCATGGCCACCGTCAGGCCATGCGCCTGCAGCGCCATCACCAACCGCAACTTGTGCTCGGGGCTGGTGCGCGCGAAGATGTCACAGTGCAACGCGGCCTGCTGCAGCACACCATCGTTCATCGTGTCCAGATCGGCCCCGGTCAGTACGGCGTTGGTGTTCTGTAGGCCAATCTGCTTGCCGATCGCAGCAGCAGTTTGGGCATGGTCGCCCGTGATCATCTTTACGCGGATGCCCGCACCGTGGCATTCGCGAACTGCAGCGATCGCCTCAGCCCGGGGTGGGTCCATCATGCCCACCATGCCCAACAAGGTGAGCGGGCCTTGCACATCGCCATGCTTCAAAACAGCGTGTTCGGAAGCCACCACCCGCATGGCAAAGGCCAACACACGCTGGCCTTGCGCGGCGATTTTCTCTGCACTGTGGTTCCAATAGAGTGTGTCCAACGGCTCAGTTCCACCATGGGCGCCCCGCTGGCTCTCACACATGGCCAGTAGCTTCTCCGGTGCACCTTTGACGAACACGACAGCACGGCGATCTGGGTCATGATGAAGCGTTGCCATGAACCGATGCTTGGCATCAAAAGGAATGACATCCGTACGGGGCCACTGCACTTGTTGCTTGCGTGGATCAATATCCATCTTGCCGGCAAAGGCCAACAAGGCGCCCTCCATGGGATCGCCTTCCACGTGCCAGACACCGTCCTTCTGATGCACGGCCGCGTCATTGCACAGTGCGGCAGCACGAGCCAGTTCTTCAAGAATCTGGTACTTTGATGGGGATACCTCGACCTCTTCAAGCCGCAGTGCACCAGTGGGGGCATAGCCGTCCCCTTCGAGCGAGAAGCGATGCTGGTGGGTGAGCACCGAGGCGACCATCATCTCGTTGCGAGTCAAGGTGCCGGTTTTATCAGTGCAGATGACCGATACGGAACCGAGGGTTTCGATCGCTGGCAAACGTCGAATGATGGCGTTGCGTCGTGCCATGGCCTGCACACCCACGGCCAGACTAATGGTCAACACCGCGGGAAGGCCCTCCGGAATGGCCGCCACCGACAGGCCGACCACCGCCATAAACAGCTCAGAAAAATCGTGGTGACCGACAAAGTAGCCATAGACCAGTAACAGCGCCGCAATCAGCAAGATGAAAACGGTCAGCCACTTGGCAAATGCCCCCATTTGCTTGACCAAAGGGGTTGTGAGGGTTTGCACCTCGGACAGCAAACCGCTGATATGCCCGATCTCGGTGTGAGCGCCGGTGGCAACAACCACGCCCTTGGCCTGACCACTGGTGACCAAGGTGCCGGAAAACGCCATGCAAGTGCGATCGCCCAGCGCAGCGTGCTCAGCAGCGGCATGGGTGTTTTTCTCGACCGGAATGGATTCACCCGTCAGGATGGCTTCTTGAATTGAAAGACCATGCACATTGATCAAGCGCATATCGGCAGGCACCTTATCGCCTGCCTCCAGTAACACCGCATCACCGGGAACAAGCCGCTCTGCGGCAACGCTGATGCGAGTGCCATTGCGAATGACGTTGGCGCAGGGAGCCAGCATGTGGCGTATGGCATCCATGGCCTGCTCCGCCTTACCCTCTTGGATGAAACCAACGACCGCATTGGCAATCACCACCGCCAAAATGACACCGCTATCCAACCAATGCCCGAGAAACGCGGTGATCATTGCTGAACCGATCAAAACGTAGATCAGCACGTTGTGAAATTGCAGTAAGAAACGGACGACAGCGGATCGGCGTGCAGCTATGGATAAACGATTGGGGCCGTGTTTTGAGAGACGCTCTTGTGCTTTGCGCTCATCCAACCCAGCCGAGCTGGTTTCCAGGTGAGCAACGACATGCTCCAAAGGCAGGTTGTGCCACGCTGTAGAACGATCTTCTGGCTTTAAATTCTTCATGGTTCACGTTTGGCTCATCTGTGTGACGACTGGCGATCAAACCTGAGGACTGGTCGCTCGTTAGCATCTAGTGCTTTCGCTAGAGCGAGCATCAGTCTAGCCCGCATATTTCACGGTAGTTGGTGGAAGGTGCAAGTCTGCTTCACCCATCAGTTTGAATCGCACCCCCAAGGCGACGCAGTTGTTGGCAGGTGGGCCAAGGGTTGGTTTGCCGCACGCTTACATACCTGTTGCCGCTGGGCTGGGAACACATCAATTTGACCAGCGACTACCTCTGGCGAAGCAGCGCCAAGATCGGCGCGGGGAAGTTCAGGTCGCTGCGACCGATGACTGGGGCTTAGCGTACGATTTTTTCCGTTTTCTGAAGCGACCCCACCTATCGACTGGTGCACAGCGCCCGAGTAGGCAATGCCATCAAGCAAACCACCTTGCTCAACCTGGGTGCCCACTTCGATCTTCCTCAAGCTCATTGGCCCGCGCTTGCCCAGCACATCGACGAATTGGTCAATGGGCAGCGCTCAATGCTCGACACAACCCTGCCCGAGCAGGTCCAAGCCTTCGCACAACGCTTTGCGGCGCAGATCATCGCCCGCACCCCAGCTGTGCCAAGCCCGGGATCGGTGGCTGTGGCACCCTCGGCACCTGTTGCTCCAACCTCTACCCAGCCTCTTGCCAGGCTGCGCAACACTCCGAGCAGCCCCACTCATGGCGCGCCCAGCAAAGTCGGCGAGCAGGCTCGCTACCAAGAGGTCGATCTCGACTCGCTGGAACTGGTGGACCCCCGCAGCGTGGGCGTGGAGCACGCTGCGCTGTCGGCAATGCGCCAATGCGGCTTGCACGACAAGCTCAGCGAGTTGGGTCTGAATCGACCGCAGATCGCCGCCGCCGTGGGCAACATCGTCGCGCGCATGGCCCAGCCTGGCAGTGAGCTGGCGACCCACGCTTGGTTGAAAGACACATCGGGTTTGGGTGAACTCATTGACTTTGATTTCGATAAGATGGACCTCAGCCGCTTGTATCGCGCATCTGACGCGCTGTACAAGCACCGCGATGCCTTGCAGGAGCATCTGTTTGGCAAGGCTTGCTCGATGTTCGATTTGGGCCAGACCATCACCCTGTACGACCTGAGCAACACCTACTTCGAGGGCGTGGCCGCCGGGGTGAGCAAGGCCAAGCGCGGCCACAGCAAGGAGTGCCGCAGTGACTGCCCGCTGGTCACCTTGGCCATGGCGCTGGACGCCAGTGGCTTCGTGCGGCGAGTGCAGTTCTTCCCCGGCAACGCCAGTGAACCCACCACGCTCAAGGACATGCTCACCGGCCTGCACGCCGCCCCGGGTGCCACGGTAGTGATGGATGCGGGCATCGCCACCCAAGCCAATCTGGACTGGCTGCGCGAGCAGGGCTATCACTACGTGGTCGTCTCCAAACTGCGCGAGCGCCAGTTCGATCCAAGCCTGGCCATCGAAGTGCAATCGGCCGGCAACGTGACGATCAAGCTACAGCGCGTGCTCGACGCTCAGGGCCATGTGCTGCTGTACTGCCACTCACCCGCGCGTGAAGAAAAAGACCGCGCCATCGACACCGCCAAGGCCAGCGGCCTGGAGGCCGCGCTGACCAGGTTACACGCCAGCCTGAACAAGCCACGCGGCACCCACGACCTGGCCGTCATCATGCAGCGCCTGGGCCGCCTCAAGCAGCGCTACGCGCGCGCGGCCCAGCACTTTGACATCACCGTTGCCACCGACCCCGGGGGCCAGCGCGTCACCGCCATCACCTGGGTCAAGCGCATCAAGCCCGGCAGTGCTGCAGCGCATCCGGGCGTATATTGCCTGCGAACCACCTTGGCCGATCAGGACAACGCCACACTATGGCGCACCTACATCATCACCGAGTTGGAGTCGGTGTTCCGATCACTCAAAACCGACCTGGGTCTGCGCCCTGTGTTCCACCAAATCGATCGACGTGTCGAAGGGCATTTGTTCATCAGCGTGTTGGCGTATCACTTTGTGCATACGCTGCGCTTGCAACTCAAGGGCCACGCCGTCCACGACAGCTGGAGCACATTGCGTCAGACGCTGGCCACTCAGCACCGAGTCACCGTCACCATGCAACGCCGAGATGGTCGCACCGTGCATGTGCGCAAGGCCACGCGCCCCAAGCCTCGACACCAAACGCTGCTCACTCTCCTCAAGCTCGACCCCCATCCCGGGCGTACCCATCGCGTTCTTGTCTGAGCCCGCCGCTCATCCAGGCTCAACCTTGGTGACTGCACAAATGTAGTGCCATACACGCCAAAATGTCACTCTAAGTTGTTGATTTTATTGAGAGGGGCTTTGCCAAGTGCCAAACTTGGATTAGCGAGCGCATGGCCGCGCTGATGCGCCCGCTGATTGACCAAGACCTCTCATTCGTTCTTTATGACATCACCACGGTGGAGATCGCCGGTGAGTCTGTGGTAGCCAACGATGTACGTCTCAAGGGCCGCAGCAAGTCGGGGCTGATTGAGCGCCAATTCATGCTCTCTTTGGTGCAAACCGCTGAGGGCCTGCCCATTGCACATGAGGTTCACCCAGTCAACACTGCCGAGGCCAAGTCCTTGCTGCCCGTGATCACAGAACTGCTGGCGCGCTATCCGCTTAAATTGGAGAGCAAATTTGTGCGGGAATTCACAACAATTCAACCTCTTTTGTAACTGGGAGGTCACGCCATCTTTCTAAAAAATCTCTGCGCGGTTACGCTGGATTCGGCCTAGAGTGCTGGGTTTATTCATGCCCCTCCCCGGATACTAGGTATTTGGTCACGTCTCGTCAATTACTCTGAAGTAGAAAGTACCAACCATGCCCACCACAGAAAATCCCGCTATATCCACCGAGGAAATCAAAGCATCCCGTTTTTTGGCCCACGCGACAATGGGCGTAAAAGACCGCGACATCGTCAGTTTGTGTAGCCGGCGCGGTAAGGATTTTGAAGAGGGGCTCAAGGACTGGTTTCATAATCAGATTAAAACCCCATCTCCCCCGTCATTATTTAACACGCTTCTCGCTGGAGGATACCACAATAAAGGAAACTATGGAGGGCCGCACATTATCGACGAGCCACTCTGGAACCTATTTATTGAGCACGGCGGACTTCGTATGCGAGTTGCTTTTGCGCTATCACAAATCTTTGTCATTAACGCAAACACTGGCAAACCAGCCCATCACTTTGCGGTAGCTGCCTTCATGGATATGCTGATCGATAATGCCTTTGGGAACTACAGAACCCTGCTTGAGAAAATTTGCCGCAGCCCTGCAATGGCTACGGATCTTACATTCATAAACAACCGAAAAGCGAACCCTGAGACAGGCTCACTTCCGGATGAAAACTTTGCCCGAGAAATTCTCCAATTGTTCTCGATTGGATTATACAATCTCAATTTAGACGGGACTCTGAAGCTGAAAGGTGGAAAACCAGAAGAAACCTATGACCAGGAGGACATAATGGGCTTGTCCAGAGTATTTACCGGCTGGGGGCTAAATCTTAGTAGTGGGAGAATCAAACTTGGCAACGTCATTCCAAGCCGTGAACCCTTGATTCAATCGGATAAGGTGCACGAACCTGGTGAGAAGATATTCCTCGGGAAAACAATCAGCGCAGGCACCGATGGCTACAAAAGCCTTAGCCA
>CANHBY010000024.1 GCA_947458895.1 Burkholderiales bacterium
AAGGCCGTGGACCGCGGCATGGTCATCAGCGAGGTTCGAGTGATCGAAAAGCGCGGGGGGCGGTCTGACTGGTGCGTGGGCGACACGCCCTAGTGTCGCGTCAGGGATCAAATGTCGTTTGATCGCGCCGCCATCGAGCCCGCTGGCTAGGCGCGACGAGGAGTCATAGCTTGGGCAAGGACGACGAGAAGCAACGACGCCATCGGGTTTGAGGGCAAGCGAGCAAGCGACATTTGAGCCTTGACACGACACTAGGGCGTTGGGGGCCATCCAGGCCATGGCCTCGGGCTCATCAACCCACAGCCGCACCCCTTGGCCGCGAGCCCGCAAGTCGGCGGCAAGGCGCCAGCACACTCCGATGTCACCCCAGTTGTCGATGACTTTGCAAAACAGATCCCATTTCATGTTGTGCATTATTCACCCCCTACTCTGGGTGAGTTCACCCGCCGCTTGGCTGCAGGGTCGCCTGCGCCATGGGAAAACGCCGCCAGCGCGGCTACAGTCATACCCATGACCGAGAACCCAAAGCCTACCAAGCCTATCAAGCCTACAGACCCCATCGATTCGGAAGGTGCCGAGGACGCCCAGCGCCACCAACTCTTGGCCGATGTGGCCGCGTTGCCGGGCCTGCCAGGGGTTTATCGGTATTTCGACGCGCAGGGTGCGCTGCTCTATGTGGGCAAAGCTCGCGACCTCAAGAAGCGAGTGGCCACCTACTTTCAAAAGAGCCTGGGCTCCGGCACCCGAATCAGCCACATGGTGAGCAAAATCGCGCGCATGGAAACCACCGTGGTGCGCTCTGAGACGGAGGCTTTGCTGCTTGAGAGCAATCTCATCAAGACCCTGGCGCCACGCTACAACATTCTCTTCCGGGACGACAAAAGCTACCCCTATCTCAAGCTCACCTCACACCCATTTTCTCGGTTGCTTTACTACCGCGGGGCGGTGGATCGAAAGAACAAGTTTTTTGGTCCCTACCCCAGTGCCTGGGCTGTGAAAGAGTCGATCCAGCTGCTGCAAAAGGTGTTCCGCCTGAGAAGCTGTGAGGACACCGTGTTCAATCACCGAACCCGCCCTTGTTTGCTGTACCAAATCAAGCGATGTTCTGGCCCCTGTGTGGGCTTGATTTCTGCAGCTGATTACGCAGCCGATGTGGCTCATGCCGAGAGTTTGCTGCTGGGCCGGCACCAAGAGCTCATGGAGGCTCTGCAGGCCCGCATGATGGCTCATGCTGACAAGCTTCACTACGAGCAGGCCGCTGAAATTCGCAACCAACTGGCTGCTTTGTCCAAACTTCAGCATCAACAGGCCATCGAAGACAACACCGGCTCGCGTGCCGTTGATGCTGACATTTTGGCTGTACGTGTTCGAGGCGGAAAGTCCTGCGTGAATCTGGCCATGGTGCGGGGTGGGCGCCACCTCGGCGACCGACCCTACTTCCCTCAGCATGTGGAAGAGGGCGCCGTGCTGAGCGCGTGGGCCAGGAACGATGGCATCACGCTGGCAGCCGCCATCGAAGGCCCAGAAGCCCCACCGCATCAGCATGATCACGAGGTTTCGGTTCTCGAGGCATTCCTTGCCCAACACTATTTGGGGCAAGACCTGCCCCCATTGCTGATCCTGAGCCACGCGGTGGATCCTGTGCTGATGGAGGCCCTGAGCGCGCAGCGAGGTATCAAGGTTACAGCGCTGCACCAGCCCCGCGATGCCCGCCGCGCCTGGCTCGACATGTGTATTCAAGGCGCCGAGATCAAGCTGGCCCGACTTCTGGCCGAAGAAGGCTCCCAACAAGCGCGCACACGTGCTCTGGTCGAGTCACTCGACTTGGCTCCTGAGAGTCTGGAGACCTTTCGTATCGAGTGTTTTGACATCAGCCATACCGCGGGCGAAGCCACCCAGGCGTCTTGTGTGGCGTTTGAGGGGCACAAGATGCAGTCGGCCCAGTACCGTCGCTACAACATCGAAGGCGTGGGACCTGGAGACGACTACGCCGCCATGCGCCAAGTGCTCACCCGCCGCTATGCCAAGCTCGCAGCCGCCGCCGAAAAAGGCGAAGCCCGTTTGCCTGACCTGGTGTTGGTCGATGGCGGTGTGGGCCAGGTGAGCATGGCGCGTGAAGTCTTTGAAGAGCTCGGCCTGGATCTGGCCCTGATCGTGGGCGTCGAAAAAGGCGAGGGCCGCAAGGTTGGCCTGGAAGAGTTGGTGTTTGCCGATGGCCGCGAAAAGGTTTCGTTGCCCCGCGATTCTGCCGCCCTTATGTTGATCGCGCACATTCGCGACGAGGCCCACCGCTTTGCCATCACCGGCATGCGCGCCAAGCGCGCTAGCGTGCGAACGGGTGCAAGCCAGCTCGAAGAGATACCCGGCATTGGCCCTAAAAAGCGCGCCAAGCTGCTGCAAACATTTGGCGGTGTTCGAGGTGTCGCGCAGGCCAGCGTGGAAGACCTGGCGCGCGTGGAAGGCATCTCCAGGGATCTGGCTGAAGACATCTATCGCGCCTTGCATTGAGGCGGCCCGAAGGGCCGTGTAGGGGATGCGTTATCCAAGACTTTCTTTTCGGCAAACTTCCAAGTCTTTAAACGGTGAGGGCACAATCGGGCCATGTTTTTTAACCTTCCAACACTGCTCACCTGGGCGCGGATTTTGGCCATCCCGCTCATTGTCGGCATCTTCTATCTGGACCTGTCGCCCGCCACCCAGAACCTTTCGGCCACACTGCTGTTCGTGGTTACAGCGCTCACAGATTGGGCTGATGGATACCTCGCGCGCAAGCTCAACATGACCTCGTCCTTCGGTGCTTTTCTGGACCCCGTGGCCGACAAAATACTCGTCTGTGCAACGCTTCTGGTGTTGGTGAAGTTGGGGCGTCTCGACGATTTCATCGCCTTGGTGATCGTTGGCCGCGAGATCGCCATTTCCGCCCTGCGCGAGTGGATGGCCCAAATTGGCGCCTCACGCAGCGTGGCCGTCCACATGCTGGGCAAAATCAAAACGACAGTGCAGATGCTGGCCATTCCGTTTCTGTTGTTCGATGGTCGACTTTTCGGCCTCATCGATACGCGCCTGTGGGGAACCCTGCTGATCTACATCGCTGCCGTGTTGACCATCTGGTCGATGGCGTACTACCTGCGTAAGGCTCTGCCTGAAATTCGGTCCAAGGCGCGTTGAGTGGCCACAGCTTCGGCATTCGCTGCGCTGCATCAATAAGTCCTAGACGGGTTGGTGTCAAGTCTGAGTTTGGGCAACACAGGGTATTCGTGGCGGGGTTTATTCCGCATAGAATGGGCACCTCGCTTTAAGCATCCACGGCGCTCACCGGCCGTTTTATGGTGCCGTGTTTTGGGGTTGGCGGGTAAGACGCCTTCAGATTCACCGCAAGTCAATTTTGTGAGGGGGTACCTTCGTGAACAAATCAGAACTAGTCGAACACATTGCCAAGCAAGCCGATATTTCCAAGGCAGCAGCACAACGTGCATTGGATGCTTTCATTGGTGGCGTCAAGTCAACACTCAAGAAAAATGGGTCCGTGTCTTTGGTAGGCTTTGGTTCCTTCGCCGTGACAAAGCGTGCCGCTCGCACCGGCCGCAACCCACGCACCAACACGCCAATCAAGATCAAGGCGGCCAAGGTGCCCAAGTTTCGTCCTGGCAAAGCGCTGAAAGAGGCGCTCAACTGAAGTTCGTAGTCAGCACCGGGTGCTTAGCTCAGTTGGTAGAGCGGCGCCCTTACAAGGCGTAGGTCGGGGGTTCGAGCCCCTCAGCACCCACCACCGGTGTCAAAAGCTCAAAGGCGGACTCCGGTTCGCCTTTGTCATTTTTGACCCGCCTTAAATTTCGGGGCGATCCATGTTTGATTTCGTTCGCAATAACACCCGCGTTTTGTTTTTCATTCTCCTGCTGTTGGTCATCCCGTCTTTCGTGCTGATCGGAACCGTCGACCGCATTCCGGGCCGCGGTGAGCAGCAGCAAGAGGTGGCGCACGTGGGTCGCCAGGGAATCACCCAGGCCGAGTGGGACCGAGCCCATCAGCAAAATGTCGATCGCATTCAGCGCCAAATGCCCGATATGGACATCAAGGCCTTCGATACCCCTGTCGCCAAGATGGCTGCGCTTGAAGATCTGTTGCGTCAAAAGGTGTTGGCTGAAGCGGCCAAAGACTTTCATGTTCAGGTCACTGATGAAAACCTGAGGCGCACCTTCGCCACCGACCCGCAGTTTTCCTCCGTGCGCAACCCTGATGGTTCTGTGAACAAGGCACTGCTGGCTGCCCAGGGCATGTCTTCCGAGGCATTCACCGAGATGCTTCGGCAGGGAATTGCCGAGCAGCGAGTGGTTGCAGGCGTTGCCAATTCTGGCTTCCTGCCGGCCTCTCTCTCGAAGGTGGCGACGGAAGCCTTTTTTCAGCAGCGAGAAGTGCAGGTTCAGTACTTCGAGCCCAGTGCCTTCGCCAGCAAAGTGCTTGCCTCAGATGAGCAGCTCCAGGCCTTCTACAAAGAGCCCGCCATGGCAGCTCGGTTCCTGGTGCCTGAGCAGGTTGATGTTGAATACGCCGTCTTGGATCTGGCTCATCTTTCCCGAGACATCCAGGTCTCAGATGATGAGCTGAAGGCCACCTACGCCAAAATTCTCAAAGACACTCCACAGCGCTTCGGTAAGCCCGAAGAGCGGCGTGCCAGTCACATCTTGATCGGCTTGGGTTCCAGCGAGCAAGGCCGTGCGAATGCACGAGCCAAGGCCGATGCCTTGCTTGAAGCCCTGAAGAAAAACCCGCGCTCATTTGCCGAGGTTGCCCGCAAGAACTCTGAAGACGCAGGGTCTGCCAAATCAGGTGGTGACCTCGACTACCTCAGCCGAGATGGGCTCGTGCCCGCCTTTGCCGATGCGCTCTTCAGCCTCAAAGAGGGCGAGCTGAGTGATGTGGTCGAAACAGACCAGGGGTATCACATCATCACGATGACCGCCCAGCGTGGGGGTGAAATTCGCAGCTTCGAATCGGTTCACGACGAATTGCTGGCTGAGTTGCGTAAGTCCGAGGCCCAAAAGAAGTATGTCGATGCCTCGCTTGAGTTCACCAACATGGTGTTTGAGCAGTCTGACACCTTGAAGCCAGCCGCTGAAAAGTGGAAGCTCGAACTGCTCACGGCCAAAGGTCTCACGCGCAATGGCAAGCCTGGCGATGCCATCACGGCGAGCCCCAAGTTCCTCGAGGCTGTGTTTGCCAGCGATGCCATTCGCGACAAGCGCAATACGCCTGCCATCGAAATAGGGCCCAATCAGTTGGTTGCCGCGCGGGTAGTACAGCATGAGCCTGCTCGCCAGCCTGCCCTTGATGACGTGCGAGAACCTCTTCGCGGGGCCTTCGTGGAGCGTGAGTCAGCGGTTTTGGCCCGCAAGGCGGGCGAGGAAACCTTGAACACCCTGAAGGCCCAGCCTCCTGCAACCTTGTCCCAACCCAGCGAACTCGTGTCGCGGGCTGAGTCGGGTAACTTTCCGCGCCAGGTCCTTGAAAAGGTGCTGCTGGCTCCTGCGGCCAAAATGCCGGCTGTGGTCGGTCTTGATCTGGCGAACAAGGGTTATGCCATCGCCCTGATCACGCGTGTGGTTGGGGTTGATCCATCCATCGCAAAAGACCCTGACAAAGTACGATCCAGCTTTGCACAGGCCTGGAGCGAGGCTGAAGACAAAGCGTATTTTGAAGCGCTGAAAAAGCGATTCAATGCTGAGATCAAGGTCAAGCAATAGGGTGTTAATTGGGGCTTGGGGTGTCAAGGCAAGCAAGGCACACGCCTGCCCCCTTGACAGCTCGATTAGAATGAAAAGCTTTGTGTGATTAGAACGCGATCGAGGATATCCATGAGTGAACAACAAGTTGACAACAGCAAACGGACCTGGCTCATCGCTTCAGGCTGCGCTGGCGTGGTGGGTGGTGCAGGTGTCGCCGTCCCGTTCGTGAGCAGCTTCCAGCCGTCTGAGCGCGCGCGCGCCGCAGGGGCTGCGGTAGAGGTAGATATCAGCGCCTTGAAGCCGGGCGAAAAAATGACGGTTGAATGGCGAGGCAAACCCGTCTGGATCATCAAGCGCACCGAAGAGCAGTTGGCGGCCTTGAAAACAAACGACGAGTTTCTGGCTGACCCGACGTCACAACGCAAGCCCGACGAGCTCACGCCTGCATACGCCCGCAACGAGCACCGCTCTATTAAGGCTGATGTCATGGTGGCCGTCGGCATTTGCACCCACCTTGGCTGTTCTCCCTCAGACAAGTTTAGCCCTGGTGCCCAGCCGTCGCTGCCCGACACCTGGACCGGCGGCTTCCTTTGCGCATGCCATGGCTCTACCTTTGACATGGCGGGTCGTGTGTTCAAGAACAAGCCTGCGCCAGACAATCTGGAGGTGCCCCCGCACATGTACCTCTCTGAAACAACTTTGCTGATTGGCGAAGACAAAAAGGCCTGATCCTCAACATCAGTCCAAGGGCAAGAAACGGCAATCACCGCAGAAAGAACAACATGGCCACATTCAAGCAAGCTCCTGCCAACGCCAACTCGGCGCAAAAGCTGCTGACCTGGGTTGACAATCGCTTCCCTCTCTCCAAGCTATACAACGAGCATCTTGCCGAGTATTACGCTCCGAAGAACCTGAACTTCTGGTACTTCTTTGGTGTGTTGGCACTGCTCGTGCTCGTGATTCAAATCGTCACCGGCATTTTTCTGGTGATGCACTACAAGCCTGATGCGGCGCAGGCCTTCGCATCAGTGGAGTACATCATGCGTGATGTGCCCTGGGGCGACACCATCCGCTACATGCACTCCACCGGAGCTTCGGCCTTCTTTGTCGTGGTGTACATGCACATGTTCCGTGGCTTGCTTTATGGCAGCTATCGCAAACCGCGTGAGCTGGTCTGGATTTTTGGCTGCGCGATTTTCTTGTGCCTGATGGCCGAGGCCTTCATGGGCTATTTGCTGCCATGGGGCCAAATGAGCTACTGGGGTGCGCAGGTGATCGTTAACCTGTTCGCTGCTATTCCACTCATCGGCCCTGACCTGGCGATTTTGATCCGCGGTGATTACGTCGTTGGCGATGCAACTTTGAACCGCTTCTTCTCGTTCCACGTGATTGCCGTGCCCCTGGTTCTGCTGGGTCTGGTGGCAGCGCACATCATCGCGTTGCACGAAGTGGGTTCCAACAACCCGGATGGCATCGAAATCAAGGACAAGAAAGACGCCAAGGGTCGCCCCCTGGACGGCATTCCTTTCCATCCGTACTACACCGTGCACGACATCATGGGCGTGAGCGTGTTCTTGATGGCCTTCACCGCGATTGTGTTCTTTGTGCCTGAATTTGGCGGCTACTTCCTGGAGTACAACAACTTCATTCCGGCCGATCCGCTCAAGACCCCGTTGCACATTGCGCCGGTTTGGTACTTCACGCCGTTCTACTCCATGCTGCGCGCCATCACCAGCGAAATGATGTATGCCTTGGTGGCCTGCGTAGCCTTGGGTGCTGTGCTCGCGGTGTTCAAGGCTCGCATTCCAGTGCTGTTCAAGGCGGTGGTTGTAGGAGTGGCTGCAGTGGTGTGTCTGGCCATGTTGAACATTGACGCCAAGTTCTGGGGCGTGGTGGTGATGGGCTTGGCTGTCATCATCTTGTTCTTCCTGCCCTGGCTCGATGTCAGCCCTGTCAGGTCGTTGCGCTATCGTCCCCAGTGGCACAAGGTGTTTTATGGCGTGTTTGTTCTCAACTTCTTCATTTTGGGTTATTTGGGGGTGCAGCCACCATCACCTATCGGTGAGCGAGTTTCTCAGGTTGGCACCTTGTTCTACTTCGGCTTTTTCCTGCTGATGCCTTGGTGGAGCCGCTTGGGCGAATTCAAGAAGGTGCCGGACCGTGTGGTCTTCTCGGCGCATTGAAAGACACAAGGGCATGCAACTCATGAAAAAAATAATTCTTTCTCTGATTCTCAGTCTGGGTTTTGCCGGGTCGGCTTTGGCCGCTAGCGAGGGGGTCCAGTGGGATCGGTTCCCCACCCAGAAGGTGACCGATCTGGCCGCGCTGCAAAGCGGTGCGCGTACCTTCGTGAACCACTGCTTGAACTGCCACAGCGCATCCTTCATGCGCTACAACCGCCTGCGCGACATCGGCCTCACCGAAGATCAGATCAAAAAGAACCTGATGTTCGCCACAGACAAAGTTGGCGACACGATGAAGATTGCGCAGTCTGCAGCCCAGGGCAAAGACTGGTTCGGTGGCAACCCACCTGACTTGACAGTCATCGCCCGGGCTATGGCCGATAACAGCAAGGGGTCAGGAGCAGATTACATCTACACCTATATGCGCACCTACTATCGCGACGACACTCGCGTCACGGGTTGGAACAACCTGGCCAAACCCAACATCGGCATGCCCCATGTGTTATGGGAGCTGCAGGGCCAGCGCGCTGCCAAGTACGAGGAAGTCAAAGACCCCCACGATGAATCCAAGGTCGTGCACAAGTTCGTCGGCTTTGAGCAACTGACCCCAGGTACCCTGAGCTCGCAGCAGTATGACGAAACGGTCGCTGACTTGGTCGCCTACTTGCAGTGGATGGGCGAGCCTGGCCAGAGCAAGCGTGTTCGTGTGGGTGTCTGGGTGCTTTTGTTCTTGGGTGTGTTTACCGTGATTGCTTGGCGCTTGAACGCCAGCTTCTGGAAAGACATCAAATAACCCTTTCCCTCTGCACCTTTCGGGCGCAGAGGCCTAATGCGCAGTAAGGCGCCGGTTTTCGGCGGTTTGCTGCGCTCTCAGTTTTTTTGACCCATTTTGGGAGCCTGCCATCATGATGGTGCTTTATTCTGGAACCACCTGCCCCTATTCACACCGATGCCGTTTCGTGTTGTTCGAAAAGGGCATGGACTTCGAAATTCGCGATGTGGATCTTTTCGCCAAGCCGGAAGACATCGCCCTGATGAATCCGTACAACGAGGTGCCTATCCTCGTGGAACGCGACTTGATTCTCTATGAATCGCACATCATCAATGAGTACATCGACGAGCGCTTTCCTCACCCGCAGCTGATGCCCGGTGACCCGGTGGCGCGTGCACGCGTTCGATTGTTCCTCTTCAATTTCGAGAAAGAACTCTTTGCCCACG
>CANHBY010000025.1 GCA_947458895.1 Burkholderiales bacterium
GGGCTGGCTGATCATCTGGGCAGCTTGGATTACGTGGCCCGAGAAGTCGTCAAAGAGGCTGAAATTGTTGACTATTCGCCCAAGGAAAACGTTGCCGAGCGCTTGGCTAAGCGTTTTGGAGCGTCGATCGGGGCGGGGGCCATGCGAGCATTTCAGTCGGTGGTCAGCTTGCGCTAAACCAGTAGCCGCCAGGGGCTTTGATGATCGATTTTTCTGCCATTGCGGCATCCCAGCTGCCTCGGCTTTTGCGTGAGATGCCCAAAGCCGAGCTGCATATTCATATCGAAGGCTCCTTGGAGCCTGAGCTTATTTTTGCGCTGGCCCAGCGCAACCGGGTGGCCTTGAGTTACCCCAGCGTCGAGGCCTTGAAGGCAGCTTATGCCTTCACCGACCTGCAGAGCTTCCTCGATGTTTACTACGCAGGGGCGAGTGTGTTGCTCACGCCCCAGGATTTTGAGGACATGGCTTGGGCCTATTTTCAGCGCGCGGCGGCTGACAACGTGGTTCACGCCGAGCTCTTCTTTGACCCTCAAACCCACACGGCGCGTGGCGTGCCGATGGCTTCTGTGTTTCAGGGGTTGACGCGCGCTCGTGAAAGAGCGCGCACCGAGCTCGGGCTCAGCAGCGAGTTGATTCTTTGTTTTTTACGCCACCTCAGCGAGGACGACGCGCTGGCCACGCTGCAAGAGGCGCTGCCGTTTCGGCAGGACTTTATTGGTGTGGGTCTGGACAGCAGCGAGCGTGGGCATCCGCCGGAAAAATTTGCCATTGCGTTTGCCCAGGCGCGCGCTTTGGGGTTGCGCTGCGTGGCCCACGCGGGCGAGGAGGGGCCGGCAGCCTATATTCGCAATGCCCTTGATGTACTGAAGGTGGAGCGGGTTGATCATGGGGTGCGCTGTCTTGAAGACCCTGACCTGGTGCGTACATTGGTCGAGCGTGCGATGGCCCTCACGGTGTGTCCATTGTCCAATGTGAAGCTGTGCGTATTCAAGAGCCTGGCGCAGCACAACCTGCCGCAGCTGTTGGCAGCCGGCTTGAAGGTCACCGTCAATTCGGATGACCCAGCCTATTTTGGTGGCTATATCAACCAGAATTTTCTCGAGCTTTTCGAGGCTCTTCCGGCTTTGGGTGCTCAAGAAGCCTATACCCTGGCTCGCAACAGCATTGAAGCCAGCTTCATTTCCTTGCTACAGCAAGGTGCCTTGATTGCCCGGCTCGACAAGGTCTTTGAGGAGGCCGCGTCAAGCGTTCGTTGAAAGGGCGAGTGTCGTGTCAGGGCTCAAATGCCGCTTGCTCGCTGGCCCTCAAACCCGACGACGACTTTGCTAACACGCCCTAGCCAGCGGGCTTGATGGCAGCGCGATCAAACGACATTTCAGCCCTGACACGACAATAGGGCTTTTCGGCAGGTTGTTTGGCGTGCCGTCACTGCACCATTCAGAGGCCCAGGCTCAATCGGTGCGCCAAACGGGGGGGCAAGCCGGCAGCAAGAATTTTAGCCGCTGCCTCTGCGTGGTCATATGCCACTCGTCTGAAGCTCAGAGTTCTGGACTCGAGATCAAAGAGGGCATAGGCGGCGTCTGGATTGCCATCTCGGGGTTGACCTGCTGAACCTGGCAGGGCCAGCCATTTTCGATGCTTGGTGAGCGGAACGTTGAGACCGGGGGTGGGGTTTAACTCCCCCGAGTGGCCGCTGCTCCCCAAATGATAAAGCTTGGGCTCGTGCACGTGGCCGCAGAAGGTGTATTGGCAATCGGTCGATTGAATGCTGCGAATGGCATCGGTGCGGTTCTGGATGTATCCCCATGATGCTGGGTCGAAGGCATTGGCATGGACGAACAGGCAGCCTTGGTCGACCTCGAGCAGGGGCAGGGAAGCCAGGAAATCGATCTGCCGTGCATTCAGTTGCGAGCGCGTCCACTCGACGGACTTGCGTGCTTGTGGGCCCATTTGATGATCGCCGCCCAGGGCAACGGCCAGGTCATGGTTGCCCATGACCGCCAGCGCCCCTTGGCGCACCATGGCATGCACGGTATCCACCACCCAGCTTGGGTCTGCGCCGTAACCTACAAAGTCACCGAGAAACGCATAGCGGGTTGCGCCCTTGGCATGAGCATCGACCAGCACGGCCTCTACGGCCTCGCGGTTGGCGTGCAAATCCGTGATCAGGGCTAGAAGCGGCATGATGCTCTTTCAGCAACTCATGAGCCAACCCGGCCAATCAGCAGGTATTCCATCAGTGCCTTTTGAACATGCATTCGGTTTTCAGCCTCATCCCATACCACTGACTGTGGGCCATCAATGACCTCGGCCATGACTTCCTCACCGCGATGGGCCGGCAGGCAGTGCATGAACAGGGCATCACTTTGGGCGGCTTGCATCATTTCCTGATCGACACACCAGTCGGCGAAGGCGGCCTTGCGAGCCTCGTTTTCAGCCTCGAAGCCCATGCTGGTCCAGACATCGGTAGTGACCAGGTGGGCGCCTTGGCATGCGTCTAGCGGGTTCTTGAAGACTTTGACGCACTGGGCGTTGCTCACACCGGCCACGGTGGGGTTGATTTCGTAGCCGCTGGGGGTGCTGACGTGGAGGGTGAAGCCCAGGATGTCTGCGGCTTGCAGCCAAGTATTGGCCATATTGTTGCCGTCACCGACCCACGCCACGACCTTGCCTTGCAGGCTACCTCGGTGCTCGATGTAGGTGAACACGTCTGCCATGATTTGGCAGGGGTGGTACTCGTTGGTCAGGCCGTTGATGACGGGAACGCGCGAGTGCGCAGCGAACGCTTCGATTTTGGCCTGCTCGAAGGTGCGGATCATCACGATGTCAACCATGCGGCTGATGACGCGTGCACTGTCTTCGATGGGCTCGGCGCGGCCCAGTTGGCTGTCGGCTGTGGTGAGGTTGACCACGGAGCCACCCAGTTGATACATGCCAGCCTCGAAGCTCACGCGCGTGCGGGTGCTGGCTTTCTCAAAGACCATGGCCAGTGTGCGGTCCACCAGCGGAGTGTATTTCTCGTAATTCTTGAAGCGCTTTTTGATGATGGTTGCGCGCTCGAACAGGTAGGCGTATTCCTCGGCCCTGAAGTCTTTGAACTGCAAAAAGTGGCGAATGAGATGGGGGCCGGGTTTCATGGCAGCAGGCATCACGGGTTGGATTGGAGAAACTGGCGCACGATTGGGCTGAGCAACGCAACGATTTGGGCTGCTTCGTCGATCGACAGGATGAGCGGGGGCACTAAGCGGATGACCTTGTCAGCAGTGACGCTGATTAGCAGGCCTGCCTCGGCGGCTTGCGTGAGCAGGGCGCCGCAGGAGCGGTCCAGCTCGATGCCCAGCATCAGCCCGTGACCCCGGATTTCCACTACGCCAGGCAGGTGCCCGAGTTCACGCACCAAGCCTGCCCGAAGGGCCTCACCCACGCGCTGTGCGTTTTCCAGCAGGCCGTCTTCTTCCATGATGCGCAGGGTCTCAATCCCAGCACGCATCGCCAAGGGGTTGCCACCGAAAGTTGTGCCGTGGTTGCCCGGTGCAAATACCTGCGCGGCCTTGGGGCCACACACCACGGCGCCCACAGGCACACCGGAGCCCAGTCCCTTGGCCAGCGGCATCACATCGGGCTCAATGCCCGCCCATTGGTGGGCGAACCATTTACCCGTGCGGCCAATACCACACTGAACTTCGTCGAGCATGAGCAGCCAGCCACGTTCGTCACACAGGCGCCTGACAGCCTGGAGGTAGGGCACGCTGGCTGGGTTGACGCCCCCTTCACCTTGAATGACCTCGAGGAACACTGCCACCACGTTGGGGTTTTCTTGGGCTGCACGCTGCAGGCTTTCCACATCGTTCAGTGGCACCCGCACGAAGCCCTCAACCAGGGGTGTGAAGCCGGCCTGAACCTTGGGGTTGCCGGTGGCCGAAAGCGTCGCAATGGAGCGGCCGTGAAAAGCCTTCTCGTAAACAATCACTTCAGGTCGATCGATTCCTTTGTCGTGGCCAAATTTGCGCGCGATCTTGAGGGCGGCCTCGTTGGCTTCCAGGCCTGAGTTGCAGAAAAACACATTTTGCAAGCCGGACAGGGCGCACAGCTTGGCAGCCAATTCCTCTTGCAGGGGGTTGTAGTAGTAGTTGGAGGTGTGAATCAGCTTAGCCACTTGCGACTGCAGGGCGGGCACGAGCTTGGGGTGGGCATGGCCCAGCGTGTTGACAGCGATGCCGCCTAGCCCGTCAAGGTATTTTTTACCCTGAAGATCCCAAACCCAACAGCCCTGTCCATGGGACAAAGCCACCGGCACTCGGGCGTAGGTGTGCATCACATGGGGCTCGGAGGCGGGAGAGGGCTGGTTACTTTGCATGCAGTTGTGGAAGTGTTGGCGAAAGGGAGAGATTCTAAGACCGAGCTTGTTTTTTTCGATGTGGCGCCGTTACATTGCAAGGGGGTGCTTCTGCATTGCAGCACGACTGGCTCAGGCTGGGGGAATTGCCCCAGGGGATGTGTGCTTCAGATCAACTGGGCGATGGATTCACAGTCACGACGTATTCCTCAAACATGGCCGTAGTTGCATGACATCATCGCGTGAGGTTTTTATTCAAGGCCTGACCCGGGAGGGTAAACCTTTTCGCCCCAGTGACTGGGCGGAGCGGCTGGCGGGCGCCATGTCGTCATTTCGACCGGGTGGGGTGCGTGGCGGTATTGGCGCTCACTTGGGCTACTCGCCGCTGTGTGTCCCTCGGGTGATCAATGGCATCAGTTGTGTGATTGTGAGTGAGCAGCTGCGAGACATGGAGCCCATGGCCTGGGATTTCGTCATGAATTTTGCGCGGGACAACCAGTTGCAAGTCACGGATGCCTGTTTGCTGCCGGATGCCGGTTCAGGTTCCGCTTCCTAGCCCGACTTCTTGGCCCGTTTTCCGAAGTCGCAGTCAGTGCTCACGCCACACGCTTCGCAGTGTGGCCGGCGCGCTTGGCACACATAGCGGCCATGCAGGATCAGCCAATGGTGCGCGTCCACCAGATAGTGGGGTGGTATCCGCTTGAGTAGCTTTTGCTCAACTTCGAGGGGTGTTTTGCCCGGTCCAAGCCCTGTGCGGTTGCTGACCCGGAAGATGTGGGTGTCGACGGCCATCGTGGGTTCACCGAAGGCCACATTGAGCACCACATTGGCTGTCTTTCGACCTACACCTGGCAATGACTCCAACCCTTCTCGGGTTCTGGGGATTTGGCCGCTGTATTGGTCGACCAGGATTTTGCAGGTCTCAAAAAGATTCTTGGCTTTGTTGCGGTACAGGCCAATGGTTTTCAGAGCATCGGTGAGGGCAGGCAGGCCCAAATCGAGCATGCGCTGGGGGGTGTTGGCCACTGCAAAAAGGTGTCGGGTGGCTTTGTTGACGCTGATATCGGTGGCTTGGGCCGATAGCAAAACGGCGGCCAGGAGCTCAAAGTTGTTGGTGAATTCCAGCTCGGTTTTCGGGTTCGGGTTGGCGGCCTTCAGCGTTGCGAAGAAGTGCTCAATGTCGATTTTATTCATGAGGGCACAGGGGTACCCTGACGTGACAGCGCCCAACAGAGGCAGGAGCTTTTTCGAGGAAGCTCATGCTTGCGTTGGGCGCTGCAGCTGGATGAGGCTGGGGTCAGGTCTTGCGTTTAGTAGCCGCTTCAGCTGATGCAAAGGCGGTCATGTTGACCACACGGCGCATGGTTGCCGAGGGCGTTAGCACGTGAGCCGGCGCTGCGGATCCCAGCAAAATGGGGCCCACCGTCACATTTTTGCCACCAGTGACCTTCAGCACGTTGAACAAAATGTTGGCTGCATCGATGTTGGGCAGCACCAGCAGGTTGGCAGAGCCGGTCAGCTTGCTGCTGGGCAGCATGGTGCTACGGATGCTTTCCGAGAGTGCCGCATCGCCGTGCATTTCGCCATCGCATTCAATGTGCGGAGCCAGCTTGACGAACAGGTCTCGTGCAGCGCGCATCCGCACGGCTGAGCCGCGTGATGAGGAGCCGTACATCGAGTGCGACAGGAAGGCCACCTTGGGAGGCACGCCGAAGCGGCGCATTTCTTCTGCGGCCAACAGGGCAATCTCAGCCAAGGCTTCGGCAGAGGGCTCTTCATTCACGAAGGTGTCGGCGATGAACAGGGCATGGTCTTCCAGCATCACCGCATTCATGGTGGCAAGCGTGTTGACGCCTTCACGACGGCCAATGACGTTTTGGACGTGCTCGAAGTGGCCATCAAAACGGCCCACCAAGCCGCACAGCAGGGCGTCGGCATGGCCGAGTCGAACCATCAGGCTGGCGATGAGCGTGTTAGAGCGGCGCAGTGCCGCTTTGGCGGCATCGGGAGTGATGCCGTCGCGGCCCATCAGTTGGTGGTATTGCTCCCAGTATTCACGGTAGCGGGGGTCGTTCTCGGGATCGACCAACTCGAAGTCACGGCCTGCTTGAAGGCGCAGGTTGGCATGATTAATGCGCGACTTAATGACCTCTGGGCGGCCCACCAGAATCGGCTTTGCCAGACCTTCATCAATGACAACCTGCACGGCACGCAATACACGATCGTCCTCGCCTTCGGCATAAACCACACGTGCGGGCTGAGCACGCGCGGCCGAGAAAACGGGCCGCATGAACATGCCCGTTTGGTACACATAGCGTTCGAGGGATTGGCGATAGGCGTCGAAGTCTTGGATGGGGCGCGTGGCCACACCGGATTGCGCAGCAGCCTTGGCCACAGCGGGAGCAATGCGCAGAATCAAGCGCGCATCAAAGGGCTTGGGAATCAGGTATTCAGGGCCGAATTTGAGCTCTTCACCGGCATAAGCGGCGGCCACTTCGTCGCTGGTTTCGGCCTTGGCCAGATCAGCAATTTCGCGCACGCAGGCCAGCTTCATGGCTTCAGTGATCTTGGTGGCGCCGCAGTCCAGGGCGCCACGGAAGATGTAGGGGAAGCAAAGAACGTTATTGACCTGGTTGGGGTAATCTGATCGGCCGGTTGCGATGATGCAGTCGGGGCGAGCAGCCTTGGCGATCTCGGGTCGGATTTCGGGCTCAGGGTTAGCCAGCGCCAGGATGATTGGGCGATCGGCCATGGTCTTGACCATTTCGCCAGTCAACACGCCGGAGGTTGAGCAGCCCAGGAACACGTCTGCATCGACCAGTACAGCGGCCAGAGTGGTGGCGTTGGTGCGTTGGCAGTAGCGCTGCTTGGACTCGTCAAGTTTGTCGCCGCGGCCTTCGCGGACCACGCCCTTGGAGTCGCAGACGAAAATGTTTTCGCGCTTCACGCCCAGGCCGACCATCACGTCCAGGCAGGCAATGGCAGCAGCGCCGGCACCGGAAGTTACGAGTTTGATGTTGCCAATTTTTTTGCCGACCAGCTCCAGGCCGTTGAGCAGCGCGGCGGCCGAGATGATGGCGGTGCCGTGTTGGTCATCGTGGAACACGGGGATGTTGAGGCGATCGCGCAGCTTGCGCTCAATGGTGAAGCATTCAGGGGCCTTGATGTCTTCCAGGTTGATGCCGCCGAGCGTTGGCTCGAGTGCAGCAATGATTTCAACCAGCTTGTCGGGATCGCGCTCGGCCAACTCAATGTCGAACACATCAATGCCAGCGAAGTTCTTGAACAGGCAGCCCTTGCCTTCCATGACCGGCTTGCTGGCCAGCGGGCCGATATCGCCCAGGCCCAGCACGGCGGTGCCGTTGGTGATCACGCCCACCAAGTTTGCGCGAGAGGTGTACTCGGCGGCCAGGGTCGGGTCTTGCTCGATGGCCAGGCAGGGGTAAGCAACACCCGGTGAGTAGGCCAGCGACAAGTCGCGCTGATTGGACAGGGGCTTGGTGGGGTTGACAGTGATTTTCCCGCGGCGGGGAGAGCGGTGGTATTCCAGGGCGGCCGTGCGCAAGGCCTGTTCTGCTGGCGAAAGAGGCTCGCTCATTTTTTTGTCTCCGGGACTAGTTTGAGTAAAACCCCAGAGCTTACCTGCAGACGCTGTGTTGCCTCTGGGAAAACGGCGCAAATTTGTTGGTTTGACGCAGGCGGTTGGGCCCTCAACATACCTTCGGTCTCTGAATCAGACGCGGGTGCGCGATGTCGCGGGCGGCTCATGCGCCTGTCTTGCGAATGCGCAAGGTCGCTTCAGCGGCGCTCTCTAACCTAAGCTCAGTGCGGGCACAGGGCTATATTTAGCTCGGGCGGGGGCTGATGATGGATTCAGCCGTTCTCCCTTGTTCGCTTCTCTGGCAAACAAGGGGGGTGGCGTCGTGAATCTGATTAACACTTTTGATGTCGAGCCCTGGTGGGCCACCGTGCCCCCGACCTTTCCAGCTTCGGCCTGGGATGGCCTGAATGACCGCAGCCCCCAGGCGGTGTGTGACTACCTGGATCTGTGCGGTGAATTCAAGGTGAGATGCACTTTTTTCATCGTGGGTTGGTGGGCCCAAAAGCACCCAGCCTTGGTGCGCCGCATGGTTCGTGATGGCCACGAACTGGGGTGTCATGGTCTGTACCATGAAGATGTTGCTACCTTGTCTCGTGCAGAGTTCTTGCGTACCACCCGATTGGCCAAGGCCTGGGTTGAAGAGGCCGGTGATGCCGCCGTGTTGGCCTATCGGGCGCCGTCGTTTTCTGTGCCGAGCAATTTGAACGGCTTCTTCAGTGACTTGCTCGAGTTGGGGTTTTCAATCGACTCGTCTGTCTGCACCGCCGCGCGCATTTATGGCGGCCGACGCAGCGGCTCGCAAACCCCGGTCAGGCCCGAGGTGGTTTTCAGCGGCGAGTTGGGGTCTCTCTTTGAGGTTCCTGTTCCAGGTGCCCATGGGCTGACATTCGAGCCCCAAGTGTTTGGCGGCGGCTATCTGCGGCTCTTACCCCAGGCAGCACTCAATGCCATCGCCGAGAGACAGACATACCAAGTGCTTTATTTGCACCCCCACGACTTTGACCTGAATTTGCCCAGCTTGCCCGGGGCCTCACGGCTGA
>CANHBY010000026.1 GCA_947458895.1 Burkholderiales bacterium
AGCAACGACGCCATCGGGTTTGAGGGCCAGCGAGCAAGCGGCATTTCAGCCCTGACACGACACTAGCCGCTGCGTAAACGCGAGTTGCCCACAACGATGCTCAAGCGAACCGCCAAGCGGTTGATCTCTTCCTGAGATGGCAAGGGGCGCTCGGGGCCTGGGCTCCTGATCACCACCAAGCCGACAACGCGCCCGGCGGCCATCAAGGGCAAGCAGGCGGTCATGCGGCCATCCTGTGGCACGTGGTCACAACGCAGGGTGACGACACCGTCTGAAATATGCGCTCGCCGGGTTCGCAGCGCCCAGCAGGCCTCGGTCGGCAAAAAAACATGGGCATGGTCTGGGGCTCTGTGCCGGATAAACTCAACATGCTCACTGTCCTCAAGGTACAAAGCGGTTTCAAAGCCGGGAATCAAGGTGGGCAGGCTGGCCCAAAGCACGTCGGCCGACTCTTCAAGGCCCGAGCACTGCTGCAACAAGTCGGCGACACGGCTGAGGGCTGCATCGAAAGCGCGGTCAGCGCTGAGTTGTTGAAGTCGGCGCTCCAATTCTTCGTTAGCCTGGCGAACAGCCGCTTCTGCCATCCGCTGATCATGAATGTCGCGCAGGTTGATCAACAGGCCATTGATCATTTTGTCGGCCAGCATGTTCATCCCATTGCCGTCGTAGATACGCAGATGACCAGAGGCCTGGCGAAGTTTGATGTCCAACCGACCACGGGCTCCAGGGTAGGAAAAAAGCCGAGTCAAAGCAGCCTTTACCATCTCACGCTGATCCTCCTGGACCCAAGATACAAGGTCCTTTCCGATGAGATCCGATGGGCTCCAGCCCAGCAACCTCATGGTGTTGCTTGAGGCTGAGCGCACCACCAAATCGGCATCCACAATCAGCACCGTCTCGGAGGAAAGAGAGGTCATGATTTCCTGGCGCGCCAAGGCCGCGGCCATCCTCAGCTCGGCCTCTCGTGCCGCCGTCACATCAACGAGAGAAGCAAACACCGCTGAGGTCGGCGAGTCAACGAGGCGGCGAGCCTCAATCTCGATCCAGGTGACCATGCCAGCCGCCTTCTCCACGCCCACCAGCTCGGCTTGAACACCGCCTGAGCGCAACACGCGCATGGAGGGATGCTCATGTGCAGGCAGGATTGACATGTCTCTGCGCAAGGATCTCACCCGTGGATCCACCAACGTGCGGCCCACCAGTTGCTCACGCGTGAAGCCAAGAATCTTCTCGGCCGCCGTGTTGGCCTCAATGATCGCGCCAAGAGCAGACTGAACCACGATCCCCACCGACATGTCTCGAACCAGAAGGCCTGCCAGCGAGGTGGTGCTGTCCAGCTCTTTGCGCAGGGCGCGCTCCTCACTCACATCCAAAAGACTGATTCCTAAAAATTCAGGCTCATCCTCCAATCGGTAGGTGCGAGCAAAGGCCGTGAAGCGGGTGCTGTCAAGGCGTTGCGCTTCCACTGTGTGAAGGCTCGCCACCTGCCCAGGAAGCGTTTTTTCATCAGTGGGAAGCCCACTGAGAATCAACTGATACAGGCGCAGCCCAGCCAGTGCACCAGCCTGAGAACAAAAGGCCTGTTCGGCGACCCGATTGGCTGCAATCACCTTTTGGTCAGCATCAAATACCAGCACAGCCTCCCCATGCGCCTGCACCACGGCGTTGGTGACCCAGGTCAAGGGATCTGACTGCTCTGCCTTTGGGGATTTGCGCTCGGCAACATGAGCAGGCTGGCTGTCCAAGGATTTTTTCCGCGCCATGTCAGACCTCGATGATCAAGGGTTGGCTCACTTCGGCTTCGACACCGGCAGGGCCGTGAGCCAACCCCTCTAACGACATCTCTGCTTCGGAATACACCACGACGCGGTTGCGGCCCGCAGCCTTGGCTGCATACAAGGCCTGGTCGGCATGGCGGAACAGTTCGTCCACAGTCGATTGCAAAAGCTCAACATGCACAAGCCCAATCGAACAAGTGCAGCGCAGGCCTTCACCCGCCAAGCGGGCTTGATCGACCGCCGTGCAAAGTGACTCGGCCAGCTCAAGCGCATCGGCCTTTGCGGCTTCGGGCAGTAGAACCACAAACTCTTCGCCGCCCACACGAGCCACCACATCGGTGGTGCGCAGGTGATTGCGAAGGAGCGCCCCCAAACCAGCCAGCACCCGGTCCCCTCGCTCATGGCCGAATTCATCATTGATGCGTTTGAAGTGATCCACATCGAGCACCATGAGTGCAAAGGGAGCATGCGTTTTGAGATGCCGATGGAGGGTGATGCGCAATTCATGATCCAACTGCCTGCGGTTGATGGCACCCGTGAGGGGATCCTGAGTGGCTTGCTCCTCCAGGGTCTTGCGCAATCTCAAATTGGCCAAAACGCCGGAGAATTGGCGTGCCTGATCCGAGAGGCTGGCGATTCGTCGATTGCGCTCTTTCCAAATGGCCGAGGCGCCGCCACCGTTTTGATTCGGCAGGGGCGTGGTCAAAACGGCCACTGTGCGCAGACCATCCGCAAGAGGAGCGCACATCCAGGTGGACTGTTCTTCTTGAATGTGCGCACAGCGCAGCGAGCCCACCTCGCTGATGAATACCTGGCCAGTCTTGAAGCCCCAGCACTCATGCGCCTCCACATTGTGCCCAGCCGCATCGACACCTTCCGCAGACGGAGCATCGGGGCGTGAGGTCACCCGCGGAATCAACAACTGCGGTGCAGCCTCACCAAAGATGAGGGGAAGAAAGGCCGAAATGACGGCCAGTGCCTCGCGCAGGGAGCGGCTGGCCGACACATACTCGTAAGCCTCGCTGATTTTTGCCGCCTCGACCTCACGGCGGCGCAATATCTCCAACTGGCCCTCCAGCTGGGCGGCTCTCACGCGCTCAGATTGCGCCGCCCGCAACTCAGAAAGCTCGGCAGCCACAGCCACCCAACCCACTGTGCCGCCATCTTGGGCTCGCAGAGGGCTGATCGTCACCATCATCGGGTAGCGAACACCGGACAAAGAGACATAGGTCCACTCGCGCCTGGCGCGACCGTCTCCCGCGCCACACACCAAGACTTCAAAGTCTGTGCCGGGTATCCGGTTGTTCAATGTTGTACAGCCTCGCCTTGCGTCTGCCAACTCGACAGGATCGTGAAAGCTCACCAAGTTGGTGGAGGTGATTTGCTCGAGCACAGTAGCACCCAGCATGCGCTGGGCGGTGGGGTTCATGTAAGTGATACGGCCATCCAAATCGGTGGCAATCACCACCACACCGGTTGACTCAATGGCGGCGGCAAAGAGATCGGTCCAACGATGTACCTCACTTTGCAAATGCAGCTCGCGCTCCTTGACGCAGTCGAGCTCATGCATCGGCGCCAGGACGCTGCAAAAGGGCGTCAGCAGTTTCACCCATTCCTCGTCAAAGCCACCAGGACGGTTGAAAAGTGCGAGCAATCCCACAACGCCCCCATTGCCCAGCACCGGCAGGCCCATGAATGACTCCACCGCCACGGTAAGTTCGGGCGGAATTCCAGCCACAGGCGAGTTGCGAAGCAGAGGCAATACAGAACCAGCCACATCTGCCCAGGGTGATCCGGGGAGGTTGAGCCATGCGGGCTCGAAATGCATAAGCTCAGGGCGATGGGACCTGAAGCCGCTCAATTCAAGCTCATGCTTGGCACCAAAGGCTGTGGGTTGAAAGGCCAGGAACCCAAAGGCTGAGTCAGTGAGCTGGAGCAAACTTTCGATCAGGTCATTGAAAGACAGCCCGGACCACCCCTCCTGAATATAACGTTGCTGCATGTGCCCCACGACCTCACGAAGCACCGTTCGACGCTCCAATTCAAGGTCTCTCGCCACGCTGGCAGTCACGTCCTGCGCAACCGCCAGGATAGCGCCCTGGTCACTGACATGTGAATCCCACTGCAAGACCACCCAAGCACCTGACTTGGCGCGGTAGCGGTTGCGAAATCTCACCGTGGTCTCGCCTCGCGCCAGGCCCTCTAACTGGGCTAGCGTTGCGGCAAGATCATCTGGGTGTACAAGGTCCAGGAAGGGGCGCGACATCAGCTCCTGCTCGGTCCAGCCCAGTACCGCCTGCCAGGGGCCCCCAAGAGACGTGAAATTGCCATCCAGGCTGGCAAGACAAACCATCAAGGGGGCCTCGTGGAAGAACCTTGCTTCAATGCCATCGTTCTGCACAGCAGGAGATCTTCGATGTGTGGACATGCGCGCCCCCGGGTGATCAGTGTGTGCAGATCTCAGACAACGCATCACCACAACGCTGTCAATCCACACGAAAGTCAGACATCTCCACCCTAGGGATATCCCGACGCCCGGTATGTGCGACAACACACCTTGGACCGCGTGCCGATTGACGCCTCACAAACGAAGCCAAAGAAAGGCCAACCTCACCCCCTTCACACACCCATCAACAACCTCAGGGCCCAAGCAATCAAATGATCTCCAGCGCCATGGCCGCTGCTTCGCCACCCCCAATGCACAAGGTGGCTACGCCAAACTGCAGGCCGCGCTGTCGCAAAGCACCCATCAAGGTGACCACGATACGAGCCCCGCTGGCCCCGATGGGGTGGCCCAGAGCGCAAGCGCCCCCATGCACATTCACCACATCAGCCGACAGGCCCAGTTCGACCATCGCTGCCAAGGGCACGGCGGCGAAGGCTTCATTGATTTCCCATAAATCGACCTGATCAGTGGCCCAACCGGCTTTTTTCAGCACTTTCTCTATGGCGCCAATGGGTGCCGTTGTGAACCAGTGGGGCTCCTGGGCGTGAACAGCATGAGCACGAATACGCGCCAAGGGCGTGCGCCCCAGCCGCCTGGCATCCGACTCTCTCATCAGCACCAGCGCAGCAGCGCCATCAGAAATACTGGATGCATTGGCGGCTGTGATGGTGCCGCCGGCCTTGAAGGCAGGCTTCAAGCTGGCAACCTTGTCGAGCTTGGCCTTGGCCGGCTGCTCGTCTCGATCAATGAGCACCGAACCCGATTTACCCGGCACGTTGACCGATTCCATTTCCCAGGAAAAATATCCCTCAGCCTGTGCCTTCAGAGCCCGCTCGGTAGAGCGAATAGCGAACTCATCTTGCTGCTGTCGGCTGAACTGGTACTTGGTCACACAGTCCTCAGCAAATTCGCCCATAGATCGCCCACGCTCATAGGCATCTTCAAGACCATCGAGCGCCATGTGATCGAAAAACTGGCCTGCGCCGTATCGAATGCCCTTGCGCACGTGCATCAGGTGGGGGGCGTTGCTCATGCTCTCCATGCCGCCTGCAACCACCACCTGGGCCGATTCAGCGCGCAGCATGTCATGCGCGAACATCATGGTGCGCAAACCTGATCCGCACATCTTGGAAAGCGTCACCGCCCCCACCGAGACCGGCAAGCCAGCCCCCAAGGCCGCTTGCCGCGCCGGGGCCTGACCCTGACCCGCCATCAGGCAGTTGCCCATGAGCACTTCATCAATCGTTGAAGGCTCAATGCCAGCACGGCCCACAGCCGCACGAATCGCCGCCGCCCCCAGCTCATGTGCAGCAAGCCCCGAGAGCTCACCCAGCAAGCTGCCCATGGGCGTGCGAGCGACACCCACGATCACGACCGAATCGGTTGTCATAGGAAACTCCTGGCTGAGTCGTTGAATACAGCAGCCGGCTCATTCGCCACCCCTTGGCGTTGAAAGATGAACCGCTTGCTGTTTTCGTAAGGAAACACATCGTGCACATGGCCCGCCGTGATTCGCTCTTTGTGAGACTGCCAAAAGGCGGCATCCAGCAGCTCAGCGTGGTGCAGCATGAACACATCCTTGACGGCAGGGTTACCCAAGAGGAACGGGCCAAAGGTTTCAGGAAACACATCTCGCGGCCCAACGGGGTACCAAACCTCGGCTGACAACTCATCTTCCTCGTTGCGCGCGGCAGGCACCCGACGGAAGTGGCAATCCGTCAGGTACTCGATTTCATCGTAATCATAAAAAACCACCTTGCCATGACGCGTCACGCCGAAGTTCTTCCACAGCATGTCGCCGGGAAAAATATTGGCCGCCACCAAATCCTTGATCGCGTTGCCATAGTCAATGACGGCATGTTGAATCTGGGCAGGCGAAGCCTCTTGAAGGTAGATGTTGAGCGGGATCATGCGCCGCTCGATGTACACATGCTTCAGGATCACCTCTTCACGACCATCGCCATCACGATCAGACACTTCGAGCTGGCCGGGCGCGAAGTACTCCAGCTCTCGCATCAGCTCCTCACTGAAACGCTCGCGAGGAAAGGCCACGTTGCTGTACTCCAGCGTGTCAGCCATGCGCCCCACCCGATCGTGCTGCTTGACCATCAGGTATTTGTGCTGAATGAGTTCGCGGCTGGTGTCCTTCTGAGCAGGGAAAAAATCCTTGATGACTTTGAACACGTAAGGAAAGCTGGGCAAGTCAAAGACCAACATCACCATGCCCTTGATTCCAGGGGCAATGCGGAACTGGTCGGTGCTCAAACGCAAGTGGGCGAGAAAGTCGCGGTAGAACAGACTCTTGCCATGCTTTTGCAAACCCAGCGCGCTGTACAACTCATTGCGGGGCTTGCGCGGCATCATGGAGCGCAGAAACTGCACATAGGCCGAAGGTACCTCCATATCGACCATGAAATAGGCTCGCGCAAAGCTGAACAACATCAGCAAATCATCTTCACTGAAGAGCATTGCATCGATGGTCAACTTGGATTCGGAGGTATGCAAAATGGGCAAGGCAAAGGGTGTTTCTTTATAGCCATTGATCACCTTACCCAGCACATACGCACCCTTGTTGCGAAAGAACAAGGAACTCAAAACCTGCACCTGGAAATTGGCGCGCGCACGAAAGTTGCCCAGCTCCCCATCCACTGCATGCATGACCTGCGCGATGTCTCGCGGCAGGTCTTCAAAGGACTGCTGCAACCCGAAGTCCTGCACGATGCACAGCCAGGTCGATGCGAAGTTTTCCTTGGTCGGATAGTAGGCACGGAAGGTGGGGTGAGCACCCTCCCCGTCGTCGATGTATTCAGTCGACACCGCGGGCCGCACAAAGATGAAATCGTTGTGAAAATAATTGCGATGAAGAATTTTGGTGGTCACCGAGTTAAAAAAGGTCTCGGCCAGCTCAGGCTGGTGGTGATTGATCAGCAGACCGATGTAGTGCAACTTGACCTGTTGCCAGATCTCCATCGACAGGTTTTCAGCCTGGAAGTCGCGCTGCAAAGCCTCATAAGCCTCGTGCACACGCAGGTCATAGAACTCGATCCGCTCACGCTGCGCGCGCTGCTGACCATGCCAGTCGGCCTGCTCAAAGCGAAGCTTGGCCAGGGCACTGGTTTCTCTGAACAGCCGGTAGTGGCGATTAAAACCTTCCAGCATCGCCTTGGCGATGTCGAACGCTTGAGCATGGTTGAGTTTGGCTGGGAACATCCCGTGGGCTCCAAAAACGGAAGTGGCGTGTGTGCCCATCGGCACGGGCCGTGGTCAGTCGGTAAGCTCTGCCGCACTCAAGTGGCACAACGGCAGCTCACGCCGTTTCGGAAAACAACTCTTTGCCGATCAGCATACGGCGGATTTCGCTCGTGCCTGCGCCGATTTCATACAACTTGGCATCACGCCAAAGTCGGCCAAGCGGGTAGTCGTTGATGTAGCCGTTGCCGCCGAAGATTTGGATGCCCTCGCCGGCCATCCAAGTGGCTTTCTCGGCGCACCACAAAATGACCGAGGCACAGTCTTTGCGCACTGAGCGCGTGTGCCCGCCCGGCTGGGCTGCCAGCAGGTCAAGGTTCTTGCCAACGGTGTAGCAAAAGGCGCGTGCGGCCTGCAACACCGTGTACATGTCGGCCAACTTGGCTTGGATCAATTGGAATTCACCAATGCTCTGGCCAAACTGTTTGCGGTCATGAACATAGGGCACCACGTTGTCCATCACTGCCTGCATGATGCCTAAGGGCCCGGCCGCCAAGACAGCTCGTTCAAAGTCCAGCCCGCTCATGAGCACCTTGGCGCCACCATGAAGCTGGCCCAACACATTGTCTTTGGGCACCGCCACATCACGAAACACCAGCTCGCCAGTGTGGCTGCCGCGCATACCAAGTTTGTTGAGCTTCTGGGCGACGCTGAAGCCAGGCGTGTCTCGCTCCACCAGCAAGGCACTGATGCCCTTGGGGCCCAGATCCGGCGCCGTCTTGGCGTACACAACCAACACATCCGCATCAGGCCCGTTGGTGATCCACATTTTGCTGCCGTTGAGCAAGAAATGATCGCCATGATCCTGCGCTCTGAGTTGCATGCTCATCACGTCAGAACCGGCCCCCGGCTCGCTCATGGCCAGGGCCCCCACATGCTCACCACTGATCAACCGAGGCAGGTATTTTTGCTTTTGAGCCGAAGTGCCATTTCTCTTGATTTGGTTGACACACAGGTTGCTATGCGCCCCATAGCTCAGGCCCACACTGGCCGAAGCGCGGCTGATTTCTTCCATGGCGATCATGTGAGCCAGGTAGCCCATGCCAGCACCCCCCTCACTCTCTGGCACCGTCACGCCGAGCAAACCCATTGCGCCCATCTTGGGCCACAGGTCCATCGGAAACTGGTCACTCGCGTCGACCTCAGCGGCCCGCGGCGCGATCTCGCCTTGGGCAAAGCTGCAAACCGCATCCCTCAGCGCATCAATCTCATCGCCGAGTTGAAAATTCAAGCCTGGCAGGTTCATGGGCAAATCTCCTGAATTCGGGCAACTTCACACAAAGTGAAGCTCGGAACGACGGGGACGACTTGCTCTTATTGTGCGACTCCAGGGTAGAGGTTCGCATGCTTTTGTGTGCCAGATCACACTGATCCCGCCCGAAGCCACCTCAGGGTGGCCCAGGCTTCGGGGGAAAAGGCTGCGCTCAGCTCCCTGAGATGACCTCCTGCTCCTCGTCCTGCGATGGCTCG
>CANHBY010000027.1 GCA_947458895.1 Burkholderiales bacterium
AGGGGAAATATTTTTGATTGGCCTTCATGGTGAGAATCAGGCACTCGGGAGGCACCGCCAAGAAGGCCGGCTCGAACTGACAGAGCAGCACATTGGGCCGCTCCACCAAGCCGGTGACTTCGTCAAGCAAGGCGTCGTCATCAATCGGCCGAGCGCCTGGCGTGGCAGCCCGTTCAGCGGCCAGGCTCAGTTGCCGGGCGATCTCTTGGCGGCGAGTGGTGAAGCTGGCAATCACAGCGCCTTCTTCGCGCAACTGGGCCTCGTAGCCATCGGCATCGTGCAGCGTGATCACGGGATTCAGGGCTTCGAAGCGGTGACCGTGGGTGGTTCGGCCTGAATGCAGGCCCATCACACTCACCGGCACCACTGAACTGCCGTGCAGTGCCACCAGGCTGTGCACGGGCCGAACGAAGTGAACGCTGCTCCAGCCATCAGCAAGCTGGTAGCGCATGACCTTGGGAATTGGCAGCTTGGCCAAGGTGTCTTGCAATGCAGACTGCAAACCCTCGGCCAGGGCAACACCTGGCACCACGCGGGACCAAAAGAGGGTTTCGGTCTTGCCGTCGAGGGCACGCTCCAAGCTGGCAACGGCAGCTGCATCACCGCCCAGCGCAGCCAGTTTTTTCTGTAAGGCGGGGGTCGGTTGGCCCTGGGCATCCAGGCCAACGCTGACTGGCATGAGCTTTTGGCGCACGGAGCTCTCGGGCGCGCGCGACAGCACTTGCGTGAGGTGCAAAGCCAACCGGCGCGGCGTGGCCAGCGGTGTGCTCACGGCACCTGGCGCCACCAACCCTTGCGCTTGCAGCCCCGCCATCAGGCCAGCAGCGAAAGCCTCGCCGAGATTCTTCAGCGCCTTGGGCGGCAGTTCTTCGACCAACAACTCCACCAGCAAATTTGACGTTGCCACCATCACTCCCCCGCCTTGTCTGTCTTGTTCCACTGCGCCAGCACCTCGTCGGCCCACTCGCGGGGCGCCAAGGGGAAACCCAAGCGTGCCCGACTGTCGAAGTAACTTTGAGCCACGCTTCGGGAGATGTTGCGAATGCGGCCGATGTAGGCCGCACGCTCGGTCACGCTGATCGCGCCCCGGGCATCGAGCAAATTGAAAGTGTGGGCGGCTTTGAGCACTTGCTCGTAGGCGGGCAGCGCGAGTTTTTCAACCATCAAATACTGGGCCTGCTTTTCGTGTGCGGCGAAAGCACTGAGCAAAAATTCAACGTCGCTGTGCTCAAAGTTGTAGGTGCTCTGCTCGACTTCGTTTTGGTGGTACACATCGCGGTAACGCAGGGTGTCTGTCCACTGAAGATCAAAGACGTTTTCAACGCCCTGAAGGTACATGGCCAGCCGCTCCAGGCCGTAGGTGATTTCCCCTGTAAGAGGGCGGCAATCGATACCGCCCACCTGCTGGAAGTAGGTGAATTGCGTGACTTCCATGCCATTGAGCCAGACCTCCCAGCCCAAGCCCCAGGCGCCGAGCGTGGGGTTTTCCCAGTCGTCTTCCACGAAGCGCACATCATTGACCTTGAGATCGAAACCCAGAGCCTCCAAGGAGCCCAGGTACAAGTCGAGAATATTGGCGGGCGCGGGCTTGAGCACCACTTGGTATTGGTAGTAGTGCTGCAAACGGTTGGGGTTTTGACCGTAGCGGCCATCTTTGGGGCGGCGGCTCGGTTGTACATAGGCCGCCTTCCAGGGCTCAGGGCCCAGGGCCCTGAGGAAGGTGGCTGTGTGGCTGGTGCCTGCACCGACCTCCATGTCGTAGGGCTGGAGCAAGGCACAGCCCTGTTGGTCCCAGTAGGTCTGCAGGCGCAAAATCATTTGCTGAAAAGTCAGCATGGTGTGAATGTGAGTAAGGTGTATCGACGCAAGGCAGCCTCACCTTGCGAGCAAGCCGACGGCCAGCAAACAGCTGATTCTACGGACCCCGTGGCCGACACTGATTGGAGCGAGCACGAGGTGTTGACAACAGGCCCTCAACCTGCAGCGGCAACACCTACCGATCCGGTCCCTGTATGTCCCCACCGCCGGCTCACAACCACCATCAACACGCCCAGCGCCAGCAGGGGCCACAGGCCCCAACGCCCAGCCCACCAAGCAAACGGTGTGATGCCCTCGCGCCCCTGAACCAAGCCGGCCAATACACCGGTGGTGTAGGCCGGTAGTTGGCTTGACACATGCCCCTGGTGGTCAATGAGGGCCGTGGCTCCGGTGTTCGTGGCTCGGATCATGGGCCGCTGCAACTCCAGGCTGCGCATTCGGGAAATCTGCAAGTGCTGTCGGATGGCGATGGTGTTGCCAAACCAAGCCATGTTGCTGAGGTTGGCCAGGATGGTGGGCGGCTGCGGCTCAATGAACCGAGCAGCCAACTCTTCCCCGAAGAGATCCTCGTAACAGATGTTGGGGGCCACCCATTGAACCGAGGCAGCTGTTTCAACCCGAAACGAGGGAGCTTGCAAAGGACCGCGCCGGAAATCACCCAGGGGTATGCCCATGAGGTTGGTGAACCAACGAAAGCCTGTGGGGATGAACTCACCAAAGGGGACGAGATGATGCTTGTCGTAGCGGTAAAAACCCTCTGGCATGGCCAATGTTTGCGACGACAATCCAGCCGCGGAATTGGTAAAGCCTTTCTCGAAATCCCCAAGAGGCAAGCCCACGATCGCATGGCGACCAGGGCTTGCGAAATAGGATCGCAGCGGCTCCCAAAAATCATCAGGCACATCAGCAGGCAACAGGGGCACCACCGTCTCAGGAGCCACCACCAAGTCCACTGGCAGGGTCATGAGCTTGTCGCGCGTCCATTCGAGCGCGTGGCCCAAATGGTCGGGGGAAAATTTTTGCTCTTGCGGCACATTGTTTTGCAAGAGTGCCACGCTCACTTCCCCGGCCGGCTGGGTGAATTCGTGTGGCACCCAACGTGAAGCTAATAGCACAGCGCCAAGCAACGCCCCCACCGCCAAACACCTTGTGCGCAAGGGTATGGCTACCGATCGTTGGAACACCAACATCGCCACCCCACCCGCAGCGCACGCCCCGACGCCATAGACTCCCAGCCAGGGCGCCAAGAAGGCCAATGGGCTGTCCACGTGCGCGTAGCCACTGGCTGCCCAGGGGAAGCCGGTGAGGATGAGGCAGCGTGCCAACTCAGCCAGAAGCCACAGGGCCGTGATCAAGGCAGCGTCAGCCCCAAATCGCCCACGACGCCAGCGAGCGAAGAGGCCCATGGCCAGCGCCAGATAAAGCGACAGGGCCGCACACAAGGCCCACACAGCCCCCGCCGCCGCCCAGGCGGGTAAATCGCCATAGAAATGCATGCTGATGAACAGCCACCACACCGAGGACACCAGCCAACTGCAACCAAACAACCAGCCAAGCCAGGCAGCTCGTTGAGGGGTTGCCTGATCGACCCGCCAAAACAGCCACGCCAAGGCGAGCGGCTGCAACGCCCAAAGGGAGGGAAAGGAGACAGGAACACCGTGCAGCGCGCCCAAGGCGACTGCCAGGAGAAATTCGATCACAAGATTCAAGCGCCGTCGGTGCTCAGGGCTTCTTCGGGAGCGCGGGTGACTTTGTACCAACGCACAGCGCCACCCTTGGTCAACATGACCGTGAAAATCAAACCGCCCAAGGTCACTGACTCACCGCGGGCGGGAACGCGCCCACATTCGTGCGCAAGCAAACCACCGATGGTGTCGAAGGGCTCCAGGGGCAATTGAATCTCGAAGACTTCGTTCACTGCAGAAATCGGGGTGTCGCCCGCCACACGCTGGCCGCCACCGGCCAGGTTGTAAATATCGCTGGCGCCATCAGCCTTTTCGTCGAACTCATCGCGAATATCACCCACGATTTGTTCAAGGACATCTTCAATGGTGATCAACCCGGCCGTGGAGCCGAATTCGTCAATAACGATGGCCAAATGGTTGCGGTTGGAGCGAAAGTCTCGGAGCAATTCATTGAGCCCCTTGGACTCGGGCACGAAGACGGCAGGCCGAAGCAACGTGCGAAGGTTTAACTCTGGCACGCGCTGCAACTTGAGCAGATCTTTGGCCATGAGAATGCCAATGACGTTATCGCGCTTGTCTTCGTAAACGGGGAAGCGCGAATGACCGGTCGCGATCACCGTGCGCAGCATCTCGTCGTATTCGGTGTCGATGCTGAGCAGATCCATGTGGGGTGCCGCCACCATCACATCACCCGCTGTGAGGTCGGCCATGCGCAGCACGCCTTCCAGCATCATGCGGGTCTGGGTGGCGATGACCTCTCGTTCTTCGGCCTGGGCCAGGGTAGCGAAGAGCTCATGCCGCGAATCAACCCCCGGCGAGACAAACTCAACGAATCGCTGGAAGAGATTGCGAAGGTCTTGGGCGTGAGCAGCGGGCACCGGTTTTTTATCGCCGCCCTTTTGGCGTACTGGAAAAGGATCAGACATCGCGCCACGGCGAGGAGTCAAACACGGCGACAGCTTAACCTAAGGAACCTCTGCAAAACCCCTCGCGGTGATCGCATCCTTTCCGAGACAGGGTCTGCGGCGTTGGCTTTTTTGCCTGTAGCACCCGCTACAGGCCGCAAAATCCGCCTTGCATCCCCTGTCTAGGGCGTGTCATCCACGATGGGTTTTGCAGAGGCTCCCTAACGGACTTGACAGATGTGATAGCGTCAGCGAGATCAATTCGATTGACGACTTTTTCCTCATTCACCGACTTTTTCTGACAAACACCATGGCCCTGATTCCTGCCACCATCATCACCGGCTTCCTCGGCTCAGGAAAAACCACGCTCCTCAAGCGTGTTTTAACTGAAGCCCATGGCCAGAAGATCGCCGTCATCGAAAACGAGTTCGGCGACGAAAACATCGACAACGAGATTTTGGTGCGCGACAGCGAGGAGCACATCCTGCAGCTCAACAACGGCTGCGTGTGCTGCACCATCCGCGAAGATTTACGCTCCACGCTCACCGATCTGGCCGAAAAACGCCGCAAGGGCGAGCTCACATTCGACCGTGTGGTGATTGAAACCACCGGTCTTGCAGACCCCGGCCCAGTCGCCCAGACCTTCTTCATGGACGACGAAATCGCCGAGAGCTACATCTTGGACGCCGTACTGACCCTGGTGGACGCGAAACATGCCCAGCAGCAGCTCGACACCCGCCAGGAGGCGCGCCGCCAGATTGGTTTTGCTGACCAAATTTTTATCAGCAAAGCCGACCTGGTAGGCCAAGATGAACTGCACGCCCTGAAACACCGCATCAAGCACATGAACCCCCGGGCACCCCAAAGAGCCGTGAATTTTGGCGAGGTGCCCCTGGCCGAAGTGTTCGATCTGCGCGGGTTCAACCTCAACGCCAAACTCGACATCGACCCCGATTTTCTGCAGGAAGCAGGCCACAGCCACTCACATCATCACCACGACCACGATCACGGTGAACACTGCGACCATCCTCACCACCACGCCCACGACGATGATGTGAAATCGTTCGTGTTCCGCTCGGATCGGCCCTTTGACCCGACCAAGCTGGAAGACTTCCTGGGGTCGATCGTGCAGGTCTATGGCCCCAAAATGCTGCGCTACAAGGGGGTTCTCTACCTCAAGGGCAGTGCGCGAAAGGTGATTTTTCAGGGGGTGCATCAACTGATGGGCAGTGATTTGGGGCCGCAATGGGCACCCGGTGAAAAGAAGGGGAGCAAGATGGTTTTCATCGGACTCGACCTTCCCAAGGACATTCTGCTGGCCGGGCTGGAGCGTGCTTTGGTCTGATAGGTGACGCAAATTTTCGGAGTTGCTGCTGCCCCACGATGAAAATATGTCGCTAACACGACACAATGGGTTTTGTCAGCACGCAAAGATCCAGAATGAACCGTATTGCTCCCAGTGATCGTGACCGCTCGATGATCGACACTGAAGGACGAGGTTGAATATATCAATCGTTGATTGAAAGATCTTTCGATCAGCTTTTATGACCTAGAAGTCTGACTTCAGGCTGGGCAAAGTCACCAGAATTGGGCTCGCGATGGCGCCTTTGAGGCGCAAATACACGCAAAACCCTCGCAAGGTGGCTACAATCCGGCCCGCTGTCAAGCGTGCCCCCACTTTCTCCGGCTGGAGGCGGCAGGGGTTTTTCGGTGTTTCGAGGAGACCCCAGTGACCAAGGCCCCGGCTGAAAAAACCGTTTCAAAGAAGTCTGTCGTCACCGCAAAAAGCGCCCCAACCGGCGCATCTGTTGCCAAGAAGTCAGCCAAAACCGCCGCAGCCGCCCCAGCGAGCTCGGCCAAGGCTCCTTCAGCAGCTCAGAAAAAGGCGACGGTACAGGCCCCAGCGCCCAAGCGCTCCACCGAGCTCTCCCCGAAAGAACCTGTCAAGGCGGCTAAACCGTCCGAAAAAATGCCCGTCAAGCCTTCGTCTGTTCCGTTGGCCAAACTCGCCACGACCAAAGCCGCTAAAACTACCGGTGCCTCGGCCCCGACCACCCCACCTCCACCACCCCCCACCTCCCGTTTTGCCGACCGGTTCGCTCCGCCTCGGCCACCGACCCGTCAAATGAGTAATCTGAGCAACGATCTTCCTCGCCCTGTGCACGCCACCGACCCCAAACTGGCGAATGCCTGGAAGACCAAATCAGGTCGTGACCTGACGGAGGATGAACTCTTGGCCATGCCCGAAAACGAGTACATGAAGGAAAAGCAACTCGACTTCTTCCGCTCGCGTCTGCAGGCTCAAAAAGACAATCTACTGAGCAATGCTGGCGAAACGACCGAGCATCTCCGTGAAGACACCTCCATCGTGCCGGACCCTGCCGACCGCGCCACCATCGAAGAAGAACACGCCCTGGAGTTGCGCACGCGCGACCGTGAGCGCAAATTGCTCAAGAAAATTTCTCAGTCCTTGATGCGAATCGAGAACGGAGAGTATGGGTTTTGTGACGAAACAGGCGAACCCATCGGTCTGGGTCGGCTGATTGCCCGACCGACAGCTACACTGTCTCTAGAAGCACAGCAACGTCGGGAGCTCAAGCAAAAAATGTTTGGCGACTAACCCCTTGGTGCATGGGCCTTCGGGCCCATGGCTTGGCAAACCGGTTATGACAGACCCTAAAGATTCGTCCAGTTTTTTTCGCAAGGTCGTAAAGTTTGTCGCCAGCCCCTCCACTGATTGGGCTGAGTTGGTTTCGTCCAATTCGATCGGTCAGGAAAGCGAGTTTGCAAAGACAGAGCTCAAAGCCATGATCGAGCGTAAGCGGCGAAATGACTTCGTTCGCAAGCGCGAATTCGACACGCTGCGCAGGGTTCGCCGAGAGGGCCTGACCGGTGAGCAATTGGCCACCTTTACGGGTACTTCGCGTCTCGACGAACACGATGAGCGTGGCGATGGCAATGCCAAGCCCAGTGAAGTCAAGGCCAAGATTGATGAGATCGAACAGCAGATGGTCGGCGAAGGGCTTTCGGGGCTGCACCGAAGGAACACCTCGTTTTATGCTGCGCTGACCCAGCCATCGAAGCTCGACACGGGATTGCCGACTTTAGGAGAAGAAGAACTGCTACAGCAGGGGCTTTCGCTCGGTGAAGATTCGTCAGCACAAGACCAACGTCAGGCGCCTACTCCTCGGGCCCCGTCGAACATATCCAGCAAACTTGGCGCCCTCAATGGCAGCCCACCTGCGCCCTTGCCTGCCAAACCGCCACCCAGAATGACAGTGCCTGTTTTGCCTTTGGGTGCGGCCTTGCCACCAGCCGCGATTCTCTCCGCTGATTCGCTTCTAATAAGGAGCGCGCCAGAACCTGGGGCCTCACCTTCAACAGCAGCCCGCCATGTGCCGAGAGAGCAAGACCGGCTCTCGACGAGGCCTGCCCCAGTCTCTGGCCTCGAAAACCTCGGGAGCACCCCAGCGGCGCTGCCGCGTATTGGGGTATCTAACTTGGCCATTGGCCAGATCAGCGATTTAGGGGTTCACGAGATCAGTCAGGATCATGACCCTGAGCTCGACGAAGCCGTGATCGCCTTCGCCAACGCTGATTTCGATGTCTGCGCCCAATCTTTGTTGGATTTGATCAGCCCAGAGGGGGCCCGACCCAACGATCATGAAACCTGGCTCGCGTTATTCGATTTGTACAGAGCCATTGGCGAACATCACAAGTTTGAAGAACTCGCCCTCGAATATGCCGGAAGGTTCGGCCGGTCGTCTCCCCAGTGGTTCTCGATGCCAAAAATGTTGGCCGATGCCGCCATTACAGACGATAATGATGTCAAAAAAGACTTATTTGAGGCTGGGTTCTTGGGCTGGGTCTGCCCCGAGCACCTCGACGAGGAGGCCGTCGCCACGCTGCGGTCCCAGACAATACAAATGCCCCAGCCTTGGGTTTTTGATTGGGCGGATCTGACGACCATCGAGCCACAGGCTTGTGGGGAGCTCGCCGACATCTTCAATGCCTGGGCGGGGAAAAAGCTCGACATGCAATGGATGGGTGGGGGGCGCATCTTCACGGTTTTGGCAGATGCTTGCGCCGTCGGCGACCGCGATGTCGATCCAGTCTATTGGAGGCTGCGTCTTGAAGCCCTGCGCCTGGCCAATCGGCAGCGTGATTTCGATGATGTAGCGATTGACTACTGCGTGACCTATGAGGTCTCACCGCCCTCATGGGCGCCAGCGACTTGCCAGGTGTTGATTCGCGGGGCAGGGAACAGCACCAGCGCCCTCCCTTTGTCCACAGTCAGCGATATCTCAACCTGCTTTGTTGAGTCTCAGATTGCAGAAGACGACGCGTTGGTCGAGATGGCCAGCCTGGAACTCTCTGGGCAATTGGTAGGAGATATCAGCCCACTTCTGACCAAACTCAATGCCCAATTGCGAACGGCACCCGTGGTCTGCGTTTCCTGTACCAACCTGATCAGGGTTGATTTCATTGCAGCCGGAGATTTGCTGAATTGGGTACTGGCGATGCGCAGC
>CANHBY010000028.1 GCA_947458895.1 Burkholderiales bacterium
CACACGGTTTCAATGTGCATTACGGCCAAGTTGTTCCACGTTCTGATCTGGATGTGTGGATGGTGGCTCCCAAGGCGCCTGGTCACACCGTTCGTGCAACCTATTCGCAAGGTGGTGGTGTACCCCATTTGATCGCCGTCTATGCCGACAAAACCGGCAAGGCTCGCGATCTCGCTTTGAGCTATGCAGCGGCCAACGGCGGTGGCAAGGCTGGCGTGATTGAGACCAGCTTCCGCGAGGAAACTGAGACTGATTTGTTCGGTGAGCAGGCTGTTTTGTGCGGCGGTGCGGTTGAGCTGATTAAGGCTGGTTTTGAGACGCTGACCGAGGCCGGCTATGCCCCTGAAATGGCTTACTTCGAGTGCTTGCATGAGCTCAAGCTCATCGTCGACCTGATCTATGAGGGCGGTATCGCCAACATGAACTACTCCATCTCGAACAATGCCGAGTATGGTGAGTATGTGACCGGTCCGCGTGTCGTGACCGAGGCGACCAAGAATGCGATGCGTCAGTGCTTGAAGGACATCCAAACAGGTGAGTACGCGAAGAGCTTCATTCTGGAAAACCGCGCGGGTGCCCCGACGTTGCTCTCACGCCGTCGCTTGACGGCTGAGCATCCCATCGAGGTTGTGGGTGAGCAACTGCGCGCCATGATGCCCTGGATCAAGAAGAACCGATTGGTGGATCAGTCCAAGAACTGAGGATTGATCGATCCTCGGGGCGGTGCTGTTGATTCTTTGATCGAATTAATGGGCGGCTCCTTGGGGCCGCGGGTGTAGATCCGCGGCCTTCTTTATTTTTACGCTGGTTTATCCTGGCCTTTATGAATTATCCCCATCCCCTGTTGGCAAAAGAAGGTTGGCCCTTTATAGCGATAGCACTCGTGCTCGCCCTGGCTGCGTCTGTGTTTGGCAATGTTTGGCTTGCTACTCCGGCTTGGTTGATTCTGGTTTTCGTCGTCCAGTTTTTCCGTGACCCACCTCGTGAGGTTCCGACTCAGGCGGATGCTGTGCTTTCGCCCGCGGATGGCCGAATCGTCAAGGTCGAGAAGGTTCGTGACCCCTATGCCCAGCGCGATGCATTGCTCATCAGCGTCTTTATGAACGTGTTCAATGTGCACAGCAATCGATCGGGCGTGAACGGCTTGGTGAAGTCGGTTCAGTATTTCCCGGGTCTGTTTGTGAATGCTGATCTTGATAAGGCGTCGATTGAGAATGAGCGTAACGCTGTTGTCCTTGATGTGGCAGGGCAGTTTGTGACTCAGGTGCAGGTGGCGGGTTTGATTGCGCGCCGAATTCTTTGCTACACCAAGGTGGGTGATGTGCTTGCCAAAGGGCAGCGGTATGGCTTCATCAGGTTCGGCTCGCGGGTTGATGTCTATCTGCCTTTGCATGCGGTGCCCAAGGTGGGGCCTGGCGATAAGGTGTATGCAACCTCCACTATTTTGGCTACCCTCGGGGAACCATGAGCTCGCCTGACTTGATTGAACCTGAGGAAATGGAGGAAGCCCCTCCGCGTCGTCGCAAGGGAATTTACATCCTCCCAAATCTGTTCACCTTGGCCGCGTTGTTCGGTGGTTTTTATGCGGTGGTGATGGCCATGAATGGCCGGTTTGATCAGGCTGCGATTGGCGTTTTTTGGGCCATGGTGCTCGACAGTCTGGACGGCAGAGTGGCCCGTTTGACCAACACCCAGAGCGCTTTCGGTGAGCAGATGGACAGCTTGTCTGACATGGTGTCTTTTGGCGCTGCGCCAGCTTTGATCATGTACGCGTGGGGTTTGACAGGACTGAAAAACCTTGGCTGGATTGCGGCTTTTGTGTATTGCGCCTGTGCGGCTTTGAGGTTGGCCCGGTTCAATACCAATCTGAAGGTGGTCGACAAGCGCTACTTCCAAGGATTGCCCAGCCCTGCGGCAGCGGCGCTTGTCATGGGGTTCATCTGGATGATGCATGACTATGAGCTCACCGCGGCCTCTCATGGCTGGCTGGCTTGGGTCAGTTTTGCCTTGATGATTTATGCTGGGCTGACGATGGTGACGAATGTCCCGTTTTACAGTTTCAAGGATGTGAGCTTCAAGCGGTCCGTGCCTTTTGTGGTGATCGTGGCGATTGCGCTTGGTATTGCGCTAGTCAATGTCGACCCGCCCCGTGTGCTGTTTGGAGTCTTCTGCATCTATGGGTTTTCGGGTTATGCGGTGTTCTTTTGGCGCCGGCTCAAGGGCCGGCGGGTCAGTTTGATCGCAACGTCAAAGGACGAGCCTGAGGAAGAGGGCCTTCATCGCTGAGAGGGCCGCATAGCTCTCGTTTTAAGGGGAAAAAAATGTCCGACCGCTTGATTATTTTTGACACGACTTTGCGCGACGGGGAGCAGTCTCCCGGTGCGTCGATGACCAAGGATGAAAAACTTCGCATCGCGAAGCAGTTGGAGCGTCTGAAGGTCGATGTCATCGAGGCAGGCTTCGCGGCATCTTCCAACGGAGACTTCGAAGCCGTTCGCGCCATTGCGTTGGCCATCAAGGACAGCACAGTCTGTTCGCTCGCCAGGGCCAATGAGCGTGACATTGCTCGAGCGGCTGAGGCTCTCAAAGGTGGTGCTTCAGGTCGTATCCATTTGTTTTTGGCGACGAGCGCCTTGCACATGGAAAAAAAGCTTCGCATGACGCCCGATCAGGTGTTTGAACAGGCCAAGGCCTCGGTTGCTTTTGCACGCAATCTCAGCGCCGATGTGGAGTTTTCACCTGAGGACGGCTACCGGTCAGACCCCGATTTTCTTTGCCGTGTGCTGGAGGCCGTGATTGCCGCTGGCGCCACCACGATCAATGTGCCTGACACGGTGGGTTATGCCGTTCCCGAGCTCTATGGCAATTTCATTTTGAATTTGCGACAGCGCATTCCCAATGCGGACAAGGCCATATGGTCGGTTCATTGCCATAACGACCTCGGTATGGCCGTGGCCAACTCTTTGGCAGGTGTCAAGTTGGGTGGGGCTCGTCAGGTCGAATGCACGATCAATGGCTTGGGGGAGCGGGCTGGTAATTGCGCCCTGGAAGAAGTTGTGATGGCGGTCAAGACCCGCAAGGACTACTTTGGTTTGGATGTCAACATCGACACAACCCAGATCATGGCCAGTTCTCGTCTCGTGGCACAGACCACGGGGTTCGTGGTTCAGCCAAACAAGGCTGTGGTCGGGGCAAATGCCTTCGCTCATGCCTCCGGTATCCACCAAGATGGGGTGTTGAAGGCGCGTGACACCTATGAAATCATGCGTGCACAGGATGTTGGTTGGGCCGCTAACAAGATTGTGCTGGGAAAATTGTCTGGGCGTAATGCCTTCAAACAGCGGCTTTCCGAACTGGGTATTGATTTGTCAACCGAAGCAGAGGTTAATGCTGCTTTTGCCAAGTTCAAGGAATTGGCTGATCGAAAGAGCGACATTTTTGACGAGGATATTTTGGCACTGGTCATGGATGACTCGGTGACCTCTGAACAGGAGTTTTATCGCTTGGTTTCGTTGTCGCAGCATTCGGAAACGGGGGAGCGGCCAGAGTCAACCGTGACCTTTGCCGCCGGGGCGCACGAGCACACGGTTTCCAGTCAGGGCAATGGGCCGGTGGACGCGAGCCTAAAAGCTATTGAGTCTGAACTGCAAACAGGGGTTGAATTGTTGTTGTATTCGGTGAATGCCATCACCTCGGGGAGTACAGAATCTCAAGGCGAGGTGACTGTGCGTTTGCAACTCGGCGGTCGGGTCGTCAATGGGATCGGGGCTGATCCCGACATTGTGGTGGCATCCGCTAAGGCTTATTTGTCAGCTCTGAACAAGCTTCACTGCAAGAACGAACGGGTGGCCGCGCAAGGTTGATAAGGTGGGACTCTGGGGTTTTGACTTGAAAAATAGCTCGTAAGTTTTTGATCTTGCGTGCTTTTTTTCTTTCACCTACACTGTACTTGAGGCTTCAATGGGGGTTCCTGTGAGACATTGCTCAACTGTTTTTGCTCTGGGATTGGCGCTTTGTCTGGGGTCATTGTTTGTCTCGGAATCGGCTGAGGCTGCCTCGGCAACCAGAAAAAAGGTTGCTGTTGAATCGAAGGCCCGTCAAACGGCTCGCCCTTTGGTCCGCAAGGTCGCGGTGAAAACCCGGGGTAAAGCCTCTTCAAGCAAGGCGCTGATCGCGGCCAAGCGTCCAAAGCCCTCCATCATCGTTCCAGAGAGGCTGTCCTACGGTCAAATGTTCGGGCTGCATGCCACGCCTGATCAACTCGCTTTGAAATCGAGCGTGGCTTTGGTGGTGGATCAGGATACCCATGAGGTGCTGTTTAGCAAGAATTCCAGGGCTGTGTTGCCGATTGCCTCCCTGACAAAGCTCATGACTGCGTTGGTGGTGACCGAGGCCAAGTTGCCCTTGGACCAGATCATCACCGTGACCCAGGAAGACGTTGACACTGAAAAGGGCAGCCGCTCTCGGCTGAGAGTTGGTACTCAGCTGAGCCGGGAGGAGATGTTGCACCTGGCGCTGATGTCCTCTGAGAACCGTGCTGCCAATGCCTTGGGGCGCACCTATCCGGGCGGCTTGTCTTCATTTGTTAAGTTGATGAACCGCAAGGCCCAGGAATTGGGAATGCGCGATACCGCGTACGTTGAACCGACAGGGCTCTCGAGTCTGAACCAATCAAGTGCAAATGATTTGGCTGTGTTGGTGAATGCAGCCTACCAGCATCCAATCATTCGTGAGCTCTCCACCTCCCATGCGCATGAGGTCGATGTGGGTAAACAGCAGTTGCAGTTCCGTAACACCAATCTCTTGGTGAGAAAGTCCAACTGGGACATCGGGCTTCAAAAAACAGGCTACATCGCTGAAGCTGGGCGTTGTCTGGTGATGCAGTCCAGGCTTGCGGGTCGCAAGTTGATCATGGTGTTTCTGGACTCTAACGGAAAGTACTCTCGGATCGCAGACGCTGAGAGGGTTCGTAAATGGATTGAGGACTCGCCACGGCTGGGTGGCCCTGCCTCTGTTTCTACCGCTGCCCGCGTCACTGGCCCGTACTGATTGGGCCTCAAGGCTCAAGTGATTTTGGGGGGGGCCGGGTTTCAACGTTCTCCCCCGAGCTTGAGAGCCCTCTCCTCAAGCTTGTATTTGCGTGTCGTGAGATTGCCTGTGTGAGCCTGGTCGTACCTTTCTTCAGGGCGCGCCTTCGAGGGCCTATTGCCTATGCAAATTTGATGGGGCCTTTGCAAGGACAGCCCAGGCTCCCGTGAGTCCTTGCGCGCACGTTGAGTTGCCTCAAGTGTTTTAGGTATTCGACTGGCAAGGTGACCCTCCTCTGTGCACTGACCTAGCGCTAAAGTTTGGTGATGGGTCAGCCCTGAACCGCGCGCCGCCTGGTGCGCCAAATCAATTGGGGGGTTACCATGACTCAAACAGTATTGGTGCGAGGCGCTGTTTTGGCTGCCGTGGCTTTTCTTTTGCCATGGTCCATGGTGCATGCAGACAGCAAACGGCCTGAGGCGCAACGGGGACAGGCTGGGCGCTACGAGTTGCACTTCAAGGACGGCACGAGGTATGCGTCCAACGACTCACCTCGTGGCGAGGGCCCTGAAAGGTCTTGGGGAAGTGGCGCGCCCAAGGGGCTGTTTCACAAGCATTACTACCGCGGCCCCGCGGTGCCCTATGTCAAACACCGAAGGGGGCTCGCGGTGATCGCGGATTTCGCTGATACCCGGCTGGAGGATTGGACCGGGGCGGGCTTTCACAGTGTGTCGGAGGTGAATCTTCAGCTGCGACGAATGGAGGAGCACTGGGCTTGGCTCAGTGGCGGCAAAGAAGATTTTCGTTGGGATGTTATCCGCGTCACCCTGCCTGTGAATCTGGGGCCTGATGCCTACCCGGATTTCGGCAGTTATCGGGATGCAGTTGGCGCGCTGATTCGCCAGCAGGTGAATGCCTCGGCGTATGACGCCAACCGCGATGGTGTTATCGACAGTGCGTGGGTGATTGCCTCGAACCATGGAACATCCTATGGCTACATGGTCGGTGGGGCAAGTCGCAATTCCGATGTGAACTTGTTCGTGGATCTTCAAAACAGCCAGAGCGTTGTGGAAGGGCGAACCGGTAACTTCAACCATGAGGTGGGCCACACCCTGAGCCTGCCTGACTTGTATGGGCCCTATGACACCCTCCATTACCTGACGCTCATGTCTGACAGTTGGGCTTTGCCGCCGCAGGATTTCACGGCCTATGAGCGCGACTTGATGGGTTGGTTGTCGCCCCGCCGTATTGAACATGGCAGCCACAATGTTCACTTGAAGTCTTCACGGCGACATATGCAGGCGGTTCGCATTGATGGAGCCGATCCGTCAGAGTACTTTTTGATTGAATACAGGCAGAGGCCGGACAGCGGATTTGGCTCGGAGGCGCCCCCCTATCACGGGCTGGCGGTTTACCACGTGCTCAAGAGCTCAGCCCAGTGGATGGATCCACCGCTGCTGAAGCTGGAGGCGGCCGATGGGTTCATTGCGCCAGGTGCGATTCCGGAGCTCACTGACTTTTTGTTCCTTGACAACCTCAGCATGCGCAGGCCTTTGGTGTTGCGCTCTTACTTTGGTGGGGCTGAAGTTTTTCGCATCGATAACCTTTATGCGGCAGGCCCTGATGGCATCGGGTTCAACATTCAGGTGAGTCCAAGGGTCAAGGCGCCTAATTTGCTGAGTAATGGGTCGTTCGAGCAGGGTACTCAGACGACGGTGGATGCTTGGCAGACCAATGCTTGGGCTCCCACGTCGACCTTTGGGATCGATCAGCGCAGGGCGAGCGATGGGCATCGCAGTGTGACGATTTATTCGCCCAGCCCCAACGATGCTGAATGGGTGCAGACCGTATCGTCTTTGGTCCCGGGGCAGTCGTATCAGCTTTGTGGCTGGGTCAAGGGTGAAAACATCGTGACTGGAGCGGGTGCGGGTGTGGGGGCGAACATCTCACTGTTTGGGGGCTTTGTGAGCTCGGATAGCCTCTCGGGCACCTTCGACTGGACCCGGTCTTGCCTGACCTTCAACGCCGAGAGCACGACGGCGACCGTGGCCTGCCGGATTGGTTTCTTTGGCAGCACTGTCACTGGGAAGTTGTGGTGCGATGACCTGACCCTGACGCCTTTGAGAAGTGCTTTTGAGCCTTGATTTGATCGGTGGGTAGAGTTGGGGGAGGGGGCTGCGACCTGGGCTCATCAGCACCTGCCTCCCCTCCCTCTTGGCCCAACCCGAGGTGTCCGCTGGCATCCTGGGCTTGAATCACTCCAGCGAGTCAGGGTGCCTTGCCCGGGTTGGGGCGATCATGAGTTGATTGCTGAAGGAACCTCGTTCAGCATGCTGCCGTCAGAGATGCTCTGCGGTTTGAGACAATCAGCCCATGAGCGAACTTCACAAATTTATTTTCGATGGCATGCCCGTGCGCGGCATGCTCGTGCGTTTGAGCGCTGATTGGCAAGAGGTGCTCAAACGCCGCGCCGAGGCCTCGGCTTGGCCGGTGCCGGTGCGCCAGGTGTTGGGTGAGATGGCCGCCGCCTCTTGCCTGATGCAGGCCAGCATCAAATTCAATGGCGCCTTGATTCTGCAGATTGTGGGAGACGGCCCCCTCAAGTTGGCCGCTGCCGAGGTGCAGCCCGATTTGTCATTTCGGGTCACGGCCAAGGTGGTGGGCGAGGTGCCGCAGGAGGCAGACTTGGCCAGCCTGGCCAATGTCGGTGGGCAGGGTCGCTGTGCCATCACGCTGGATGCCTCTGATCGAGCACCTGGGAAGGCGCCCTATCAGGGCGTGGTGCCTTTGCATGGTGACCAACGAGAACCCCTTAAAAATCTGAGCGACGTTTTGTCGCACTACATGCTGCAATCGGAGCAGCTGGATACCACGCTGGTCTTGGCAGCCAATGATGAGCTCGCCACAGGCCTGCTGATTCAGCGCATGCCTGTCGAAGGCGAGGGCAATCTGGGTGATCGTGAACTCGAGATCGGGCTGAATGAAGACTACAACCGCATCGCCCACCTCGCCGCATCGCTCAAGCGCGAAGAGCTCCTGACGCTGGACGTGGAAACGATTTTGCGCCGGCTTTTCTGGGAGGAGGCTCTGCGCTGTTTCGAGCCCCTGCAGCCTCGTTTTGAATGTCGCTGCTCGCGCGAGCGTGTGGGGCAGATGCTTCGCAGCCTGGGGGCCGAAGAGACTCAGTCTGTACTGCAGGAGCAAGGGCGTGTGGACGTCACCTGTGAGTTTTGTGGCAAGGGATACGGCTTCGATGCCGTGGATGCCAATGCGTTATTTACAACGCTGCCCACACCAAGCTCTGATTCGGTGCACTGAGAGTTGTCTTTTCTGCTTTGTGGCCATGACAATACCAAAAAGGGAGACTTTGATGAAGCCAGATGAATCGTTTGTGATGCCCCCTCAAGGCCTGCAAGCCACAGCGCGTGTTTCGGGCATGGCTGCCTACGAGGCGCTCTGTGCCGAGGCCCATGCCGACTATCAAGGCTTCTGGATGCGCCAAGCGCGCGAGCTTTTGTCTTGGCACAAGCCGTTTACCCAAGGGCTTGACGAGAG